>CAZRID010000584.1:0-1506 GCA_964600055.1 uncultured Acidimicrobiaceae bacterium | reverse complement strand
TTACTGATCGCGGCGTCTCTCTTCGCCATTGCCGCATTCACCGACTTCCTCGATAGCTACGTAGCCCGCAAGACCAGTGGCGGGACCCTTCTCGGTTCCTTCCTCGACACGACTGCCGACAAGATCCTGATCACCGGCACTCTGCTCGCCCTCGTCTCGGTCGACCACGTGTCGATATGGCCCGCCTCCATCATCATCTTCCGCGAGTTCCTGGTGATGGCGCTGCGGGGAGTGGTGGCTGCCCAGGGCGGCCTGATTGCGCCTTCGACCTGGGGCAAGATCAAGTTCGGCACCCAGTTCCTGGCGATCTTTCTCGCCTTCGTCCGTCTCCCCGAGCGGTGGGGACCGTGGTACCTCGACCAGTGGGTGATGCTGGTTGCGATCATCGCCACAGTCGGCTCGGCATGGGGCTACATGTCCGCGTTCTTGCACACGGTTCGCTCCGAGCCGACCACCACCCGGACGTGAAGGCCGCCGTCACCGGCGGAACGGGGGTCGTAGGGCGCTCTGTCGTCCGCCAGTTGGTCGAGGAGGGTCATCAAGTCGTGGCCCTGGCCCGTTCAGCCGGGTCGGCACTCGAGTTGGAGGGTGTCGGGGCCACTCCGATCAGCGGCGATGTCCTCGACACCGTTGCGCTCGGTGACCTGGTGAAGGGCGCCGATCGGGTGTTTCATGTCGCCGGGGTCAATGAGGTGTGCTCCAGGGACCCCGACCACATGGATCGAGTCAATATCGACGGGACGAGGAACGTGATGCGCGCCACGCTGGAGGCCGGGGCCTGGCGGCTGATCCACACCTCGTCGGCGGCGACTATCGGCGAGTCCCACGGCACGACCGGCACCGAGTCCAGCCCACATCGTGGCTCGTATCTCTCCAGATATGAGCGGTCCAAGCACCTCTCGGAGCAGGTGCTCTTCGAGGAGGCCGGCGACCTCGACGTGGTGACGGTCAACCCCTCTTCGGTCCAGGGCCCGGGCCGGTCGACCGGGACCGGGAAGCTGATCCTCGACCTTCTCAACGGGAGTCTCCCGCTCCTGGTCGAGACCAAGGTCTCGATCGTCGACATCGACGACTGCGCCCGGGGCCACCTTCTCGCCGCAGAGAGCGGCGGCAATGGGGAGCGATACATCCTGAGCGGCGCCACATTCGACATGACCGAGGCCCTCGACCTTCTCACCCGGGTCACCGGTCGCCAGTTACGTCCACACTTTCTGCCCGGGTGGATGGCGTCGGCCGGTGTGGCGATCGTCGAGCACGGGGCAAAAGTCGCCGGTCGCCCTCCCAAGGTGTGTCGTGAGATGGTTCGGGTGCTGCGGGCGGGCCACTCCTACGACGGGAGCCGGGCGACACGTGAGCTCGGTCTCGAATACACCCCTCTCGAAGACACCATCAGGCGCACCGTCGATTGGTTCGAGCGCGAAGGTCTTCTCACCTGAGGTAATAGGCGGGCCACTAGTGCCCCGACCAGTAACGTTTGCCGCGTTCAGGACGGCCAGATGACCCCGC
>CAZRID010000583.1:0-1511 GCA_964600055.1 uncultured Acidimicrobiaceae bacterium | reverse complement strand
CGGTGACCAGATGGAGCCGGTAAGCGAGTCCGGCGGCCTCGGCCCGGCTCGACGCCGACAGCTTGCGAAGGATGTTGGACACGTGGACGCTGGCGGTTTTCTCACTGATGTAGAGGCCTTCGGCGATCTGCCGGTTGGTGTGGCCCGCCGCGAGAAGCTCCAGCACTTCCCGTTCCCTTCGGGTCAGCCCAAAACGGGCCGCCGGGTCGACGAGCGGGACCGGAACTGATTTGGTCGACTCGACAAATCCAACGACGCGGAATGCGGGTGTCGGACGGCTGAAACCCTTGAGCTGGAGAGGGGTCAGCGGCTCGGCCTTGACGACACCCTCGACCGAGGCGTACAGCTGTTGGCTGACGAGGGTCTCGCCGGCCTTCGCGACATCGCTCAGGCGGGAGGCCAAGGTGGCCACGTTCCCGATGGCTCCGTACTCATAGCGCCCCTCGAAACCAATTCGCCCCAAAGTGGCAAAACCGGAGGCCCCACCAATGCCAAGGCCAAGCTGATAGCCGCGTCGGCTCCAACCTGACGCCAACTCACCAAATCGTTCGTGGAGATGGAGGGCAACGGACATGGCCACCAACTGGTGGTTCGGAACCGGCGTTGGGTCGTTGAAGAAGACCAATAGCCCATCGCCGGCAAAATGGGAAACGGTGCCGGTGTTAGGCACCACCAGCTCGCCGACGCTCGAGTGATACTCCCGCAGGACCCCAAGTATTTCCTCGGGCTCGGCCGTCTCGGCAAAGGCGGTGAACCCGCGCAGGTCGCAGAAAAGCGCGGTGATCTCTCGCCGGTGCCCAACGAGTAGTTGCTCATCGCCGCTTGAAAGCATGCTCGCTACCTCGGGAGCGAAGCGGGCGAGTTCGGCCCGATGCCGCTCGGCGGTCTGAAAAAGACGTACTTGTTCTGTGGCCAAGACTGCCTGGTCGGCAAACGTCGTGAGGAGGGAGATCTCGCGATCGGTGAAGGGAATCACCTCTTGGCGGTTGACGACTATCACGCCGATCGGAAACCCGTCCCGTAGCATGGGAACGCCCAGGATGGTGCGATACCCACCAACCCGCTGAGCATCCCACATGCGATACTCGGGGTCTTCGAGAACATCCTCGATCTGAACCGGGCGGCGCTCGATCAGAGTGCGCCCAACCACGGATCCTCGTTCGGGGGCGAACCGGGCTTGAGTTAGCACCTCCCAGAAATCTGGCGTCAGTCCGTGATGGGCGATCTGGCGGTAGAGACCTGTTCCCTCCTCCAGTCTGAGGATGTTTCCGAAGTCGGCGTTGGACAACCGTACCGCGCTCTCGATGACGGTCTGCAACAGGCGATCCAAATCGAACGACGAGCGGCTAATGGTGGACAGCACACCGCGAACGGCGTTCTCTCGTTCCACTGCTTCGTCCAGCTCCCGGCGTAGCCTGTCGATCTCGTCCCCAGCTGCTGCAGCCTGACCTTTCCCTGCTCCTTCTAGGTCATTTGCGTCGGGGTGGCCACGGGATCCCATTCGCGGGACC
>CAZRID010000582.1:0-1513 GCA_964600055.1 uncultured Acidimicrobiaceae bacterium | reverse complement strand
CGACGACGTGGTCCCACATGACATGCGGGGTGTGGCTGACGAAGTCGATGCAATGTAGGAACAGTTGCCGTGAGTCATAGCCACTGTCCTTGTAGAAGGCGCTGGCCTTCATCACGTCGTTCCACGTCTTGCCGCCGACGAGCTGTTCGGCCATCAGGTCGTACCCGGGCAGGACGATGTCGTCGAAGAAGTCCCGGATCCACGACGGAGGCTCGCCGATGCATATCGGCGTGCCCAGCTGAACCGAGTACCCGTTGTAACCACAGGCCAGCTCGTTGATGATGATGTCGCCCTTCTCCAGCTGGCGGCCCGAGGGCCATGGGTTGCCGAACACCATGCCGGGTTTGTCCATCGGCGTCGAGCCGAGGATGCAGAAGTCCATCTGGCCGCCACCGTCCATCACGGCATGGGTGGCGGCCGCCGCAAGTTGATACTCGGTGACGCCCGGGCGAGCTATTGCGATCATGGCGTGAAAGGCCTGATCCATGAGCCGACCTGCCTTGCGCACGCACTCGATCTCCTCCGGGCTCTTGATGTGGACCAGCTCGTGGAAGAAGTCACCTACCCGTTCGAGGGTGGCTCCGGGCAACCCCTCGTGCAGCCGTTCCCACTCGTCGACGGGGAGATAGTTCCCATAGACAGGGTCGACGTGCGTGATCCCGACCGTTGCGTTTTCCAGCCCCCATTCCTTGATCAGGTCGACGATCACCTCACCGGAGCGCCCCCACCGGGAATGCCGCACGTCCTGCAACGGCGTCGCTCGCCGGACCGCCTCGCGGTGGGCTCCGCCCGGCCCGCAGATCAGGACGGGCTCGCCTTCGGGTGGCACCACCACGTAGGCCGACATGCCGTGCCACTCCCAATGGTTGCTCAACCAACGCATGCCGGCTCCCCAACTCCAATGATTGGGGCCACCGGCTGCTATCAGCACATCGAGGCCGAGACGCCTCATCTTCTCCTGCGTGGCGTCGAAGCGGCGCTGATATTCGGCGTCGGAGAATCTCTCGTACACCGCGTCGGCATACCAGGGAGTGTTGGCCACTCGGCCGAAGACCTCGGTGTGGAGTTTGCCTGCGGCATCTTTGAAGTCGACATCACCTGGTGTCATGGGTTCCTCCTCCGGGCCGGTGCGCGGGCCGGGCCTGCTCGATCGATGGTTGGTGGCAATGCGGCCTCAAAGAGCCGGGGTTGTTCATGCGGATACGGAGTCGAGAAGGCCGAGACTGTCCAGATCGGAGCGCAACGCGTCCATCCTCGAGTCGTTCATAGGGATGAGCGGCGGCCGGACCGGTCCTTGGGGCAAACCCATCAACGAGAGCCATGCCTTCAACTCGGCGATCGGAATCGCCCCCTCGCCGTGCGCCAGCCACTGATCACGCATCCACCGCTCGAAGGTACTTCTCGCGCCCTCGAGTGTCGCCTGCAGTTCCCAAGCCCCTTGGAGGTCGCCCTCGTCGGCCATACGGGTGTAGTCGCGGATGGGCCGGTGATCCGGTGTCTGGTACATGGCCAG
>CAZRID010000581.1:0-1513 GCA_964600055.1 uncultured Acidimicrobiaceae bacterium | reverse complement strand
CGGCCTGACTGCCTGTCGAAGGGAGAGGGTGACCGCTTCGGTCAGGTCGGTTCGCCCTGACCGAGGATCAGGTCGCGGATGGTCGCGCCCGACGTGCCCAGCTTGCCCTCGCGAGCCAGCTTGGCTCGCCAGGCCGCTCCCAGGTCGCTTCCGGGCTCGGCGTACCCGTCGAAAGTCACGTCCTTCATGTTGCGACACGACTTTGTCGGGCTGCACTCTTCGTCCATCTCGTCATGGTCGTGACTGTTGATCCAGACCGATTTCAGAACATCAGCCGTGGTTTCGTCCTGGCCAGTCATCGAGTGCTCCCTGAGAACGGTTTCAACTGAGATAGTCAACCCCGGAGTCTAACCGGCGCCCCCTTCCTGTCCCATAGCCGACAACCAGCCGCGCCGATGGACCGGCGGTTGCCAATCCCCGCTTTGGTTGCGGTCTTAGCGATCGTCGTTGGATCGGTCGGCAATGGCCTCGGCCAGGATCGAGACGGCGATCTCGGCAGGGGTTTCTGCTCCGATATCGATACCTGCGGGACCATGGACGCGGGTGAGGTCGGTTACCCCCCGATAGGCGAGCCAGTCGGCCCGGTTCTCCTGCATTCGGAGGCTGCCAAGAGATCCGATATAGCCCGCGTCGCTATCCAGAGCGGCCATGAGGGCGGCGCCTGTGAGGTCGAGGTCGTGCCCGGTCACCACGACTTTGTCGAGCTTGGACAGGGTGGCGATGACACCGGTCGCCGAGGCAACGTCTGTGAGGATCTTGGTCCGCCAGCCCACCAGTGCCGCCACGTCAGCGAGTGCGTCAGCGACCGGACTACTCCCGATGACGACTAGCTGGGGCACCGCCCGGAAAACGGTGATCACCTTGTTGTCGAGCATCGTCGACCCGCTGGTGCCGGTCGCGAACAGTTGCTCGGCGACCTCCCCGGCTTGGCCGATGGTGTCGGAGGTGTAGAGGTTGATCTCGACCACCTCGTCGCCTTCCATCCGACATACCAGGCATACCGATTGGCGAGTCGACGCCAGATCCCATAGATCTTTCGGGAGCGCAGCGGCCGGTACCAGGAGACACCGGGCAGAGCCGGCCGAGGGCAAGCCGGCGATCAAGGCATCGATCTCGTTGACCTCGAAATCGACGAGCCGGCCCGCGTTCCACCGCCCTGCAAGGTCGGTCAACTGGCCGTCGAGGGCACCGCCGGCCAGCGACCCGATTCGGCCGCCACCGGGAGTGAACACCACCGCATCCGACCAGTCGGCGATCGGCAGCCCCTCGGCCTCCACCAGCCAGGCGACGTCGGCCCGGGTGCCCGAGCGCAGACATGCGGCCACGGTGAGTGTGATCCCGTACACGAAACCGATTGTACGGACTGAGATGGTGGCACCATCAGCCGAAGCTACCGAGGGCCGGTCACTTGTGCCCGTCCCGATCCAGGTACCTTGTGCCCAAATGAGTGAGGCGCTACGGCTGCTCGAATCCGAAGCAAAGGTCTGTACGGCCTGCCGCCTCGCGCAAACCC
>CAZRID010000580.1:0-1522 GCA_964600055.1 uncultured Acidimicrobiaceae bacterium | reverse complement strand
CAGCACTGTCGCTTATACTCCCTCCCCTGGCGGGCTCTCTCGCCACACTTGCTGACCTGGCGCCCATGCCGCTAGGCATCTGCGCAGGGGAAGGTGGCCTTTGCCATCGAGAGCGGGCAATGTCGTCCGAACGCGACGTGTACCCGATCAGAGGCATGGGGTCAAATCGATCGGGGGGCGCGTCCGTGGAGACAACATGGCTACTCAGAAGAAACTCAAGGCCTCGGTCCGCGCCCGCATGGACAAGACCGGCGAGAGCTACATGGTGGCGCGCCGCCACATCCTCAACCGGCTTCCGGTCGACCAGTACTTGCTCCGGGGTGGGATCCACCCGGAGACCTCGTCCCTCGCCAACGCGCTGGCCAATAGGGGGATAGCCAATCCAACAGATGACCGTCCTCTGTCCGAAGCGATGATCCTCGGGGTTGGCGGCGGCCTCGGGGCGGGCTACATCCTCTGGCAGTTCGAGGAGCACCATCACAGGGTGGTGGTAACGGCCGGGTTCCGCAACAGCTGGCAGTACCCGGACCGGTGGTTCCGCAAGACCTGTGAGCGGCTCGGAGTGCCGATCGAGATCCATGAAACGTCCGGTGAGAAGCGGGCGGCGGGCCACCTCCAGGATGCACTGGCGGCCGGCCTTCCCGCCATCGCCTACATCACGGCCGCCGACCTCCCATACTGGCACCTGCCTTCGGAGGAATCAGGCTGGTGGGGATACACGGTCGTGGTCTACGGTCAGGAAGCTGGTCGATTCCTCGTAGATGACCGCAATCTCATGCGACTCACAGTCCCCGAGGAGGATCTGAGGGCGTCCCGCGGTCGCATCTCCTCCTACAAGAACCGGTTGATCGTCGTGGACCCGGCCGCGGTCGAACTCGACAATGAGTCGCTGGTGCGGGCGGTCGAGTCCGGCCTGGCCGATCAGGTGGAGCACCTGTCTGCCAAGTCGGACTCTTTCTCCCTGCCTGCGATCGCCAAATGGGCACGGATGTTGACCGACGAACGCAGCCCCAAAGGCTGGGGCAACGTGTTCGGGGATGGTCGCGACCTGGTCAGGGCGCTGGTATCGACCTACGAAGGTGTCAATGAGGTGGGCATCCATGGAGGCAACCTGCGTTCCCTGTATGCCGATTTCCTCAAAGAGGCGGGCAAGCTCACGGGGCGGCCCCTGGGAGAGGCCGAGCGGGCCTACGGCAAAGCCGCCCGATCCTGGGAAGAGTTCGCCTCGGTCTGTCTCGAGGTTCCGATCGTCAATGAACTGATAGATCTCGACCGGCGCCGGCGGGAGGCGATTCGCCAGGGCGATCTCGGTTGGGACGAAGCGGCCTTCGCCGGCCCTCGCAGCGACCGGTTGTTGAAATCTGATGCCGATCTGGGTGAAGGGGACAGGCGAAAACTGTTCGAGCGCATGGCCGAGACGCTTCGCATCGTCCATGGCAACGAAGTGAATGCTCTCGAAGCTCTGGTTGCCGCGGTGGGCTAGCGCCAATGGTTACCGGGTTCACCTGTTGCCGGGTGCTCC
>CAZRID010000579.1:0-1528 GCA_964600055.1 uncultured Acidimicrobiaceae bacterium | reverse complement strand
GACGTTCCGTTTTCGGCGAGCCGTCCTCAGCTGAGCCCGGACGGTCGAAGGTGGGAGCCCGATCGCTGTCCAGAACGGTCTCGGTGGTGGGGAGTGTCATTGCGAACACTCGTGGGAGAGGTGAACCGCCGGGTTGCCCATGACGGGCCTGCCTATCGGGACCTGGAGAACCCCAATGCCGCCCTCTTTCACATCAGGGTCGAGGACATGGACCGGGCCATGGGATGGTTCCAGTCCGATACGTTCAAAGACGCGTCGAGGCGGGCGAAGGTAACTGGACGAACCTTCTACGAGGCCCACCCTCGGAGCGGCATTGCACACTCGCCCCAACCGGTTGGGCCGATCCAGTTCGTAAACAGCATGTTCTCGGTGCCCGCGTGGGGTGTCGTTTGGCGCCCAGCTCGCCCCCTGAGCATTGTGGCCACCTGGTCGGTATCATCTGACCTGCTGGACCCGCCGGCTCGCCAGCGAGCCGCCTGCCAGTGAGGGGTTTGCGCTCACTCCGAGCGTGAAACGGTCCACCAACCGCGCGCCTGTAGCTCAGTGGATAGAGCGTTGGGTTCCGGACCCAAAGGTCGCAGGTTCGAGTCCTGTCGGGCGCGCCACGAACACTTGTTCTATCTGTGTGGGTTTCGTCCAACCGACCGATCTACTGTTACACCAACTCTAGGGGCATGACCTGTGGGAAGGCAGCCGCGAGCCCAGCCGCATCGCGCGCGACCACCGCCGCCACCCCTCCCCGTGGGGGGGTACCGTTCTCCCAGATACGCGCGATAATCCGGCTGTGAAGACACTCGAGCCATCGCCGTGGTGAAGGACGGTCCTGATGGCCGGCGGCGGATCGAGGAGGCTCGACCGGGACCCCCGGAGGCGTCAGGATGACGGTCGCCTGCCCGTGACGTAACAGACCGTATCCCGGATCAGGAAATCGGCCGGACCCAGGCCAGCCAATCTTGTCCGCCAGAGCCCCACCAGCCGAGTCTACGTCGGCGGGTCGAGCGACTCGAAAAGGGGTTGCTCCTCGCATTGAACGGCATAGGCCAGGAAGTTGTCCGGGGACCACTGGTATTCCACGACACCCTCGGTGGCGTGGACCCGCCCGAACCCGGCGCGTCGGACGAGGGCGGCCGCGGACGGCTGGGAGTGGAAGCTGCGGTAGGCCCTCTCCTCCTCGGGCCGCTCCAAGTTCAACTCCCGGATGAGCACGTTGAGGATGCTCCACGGCTCGAATGGTCGGTCGCCGGCCATCCAGGTGACGGCGACGATGGCGCCTCCGGGGGGCAGGACCCGGTAGGCCTCGCGCAGCGCGGCGATCTGGCTCGGCAGGTACTGCAGGGTGAAAGAAGACACCACAACGTCCGCGGATTGGTCGGGCATCGGGAGCCGTTCAGCAACTCCCCGCATCCACCTGAGCCGCCGAAGTCTCGATGTACGCAGGGTGCGCCCGGCCTCGGCCCGTCCCACATCGAGCATCCCGTCCGATGCGTCGACCGCGATCGCCCGGACCCCCGGCCACCGCGCCACGGCG
>CAZRID010000578.1:0-1536 GCA_964600055.1 uncultured Acidimicrobiaceae bacterium | reverse complement strand
CGGACCTGGCGATCGACGCGTTGGAGATGGCGATCTTCAACCGGGGACGACCCGGGGTCGATCTCGACCAGCTGGTGCATCACTCGGACAGGGGTGTCCAACTCAGGCTCAACCGGTCGTCGCAACACCGTCTTGTTGAGCGGAGCGTAGAAGGTCGTTGAGGGCTTCGGCGGGTGTGCGCCATCCGAGGGTCTTGCGGGGTCGGGTGTTCAATGCGAGAGCGACGGCGTCGAGGTCGCTGCGCGCGTGTCGGGAGAGGTCGGTGCCTTTGGGAAAATACTGGCGTAAGAGCCCGTTGGTGTTCTCGTTGGTGCCCCGCTGCCAGGGCGACTGGGGGTCGCAGAAGTAGACGGCCAGTCCGGTGTCAACGCGTAGTTGGGCGTGTTGGGCCATCTCTGCGCCCTGGTCCCAGGTCAGCGATCGTCGCAGCTGTTCGGGCAGGGTTGTGATCACGCGGGCGATCTCGTCACGGACGGCTTCGGCGCCGTGACCGGCTAGAGCAGGTCCGTTTTTCACCCTCGGCTCGTCGCCGTGGCCATCCATCCTGGGCAGCCACAGCAGCATGGTGAATCTGGTCGTCCGCTCCACCAGGGTGCCGATCGCCGAGCTGTGCAACCCGAGGATCAGGTCGCCTTCCCAGTGTCCCGGCACCGCCCGATCGTCGGCTTCGGCCGGTCGTTCGGAGATCATGACCTCGGCGGTTACGAACTTCTTGCCCCGCCCTGCGGTGCGTGCCCGGGGCACCCGCAGCGCCCGCCCGGTTCGTAGACAAGCGACGAGCTCCCGTTTGAGCGCCCCGCGTCCTTGGATGAACAACGCCTGATAGATGGCCTCGTGGGAGATCCGCATGGTCTCATCATCGGGGAAATCAAGACACAACCGGTTCGAGATCTGCTCCGGACTCCACGACTTCGCCCAACGGCGATCCGCCCGCCGGCCGTGACGTCGCCCGACGAAACGCACCTCCGGGCCGGGAACCGGCTCACCGTCGGAACGAGCGATCACCCCAGCGAGCCGATCCTGCACATACTCACGCAGCCGGTCATTGGACACCAGCTTGGCGGTCTTGGGTCGACGAGCCTGCAACTCCGCCTTCCACTGCGCGATACCAGCCCGATACTCGAGCCGCCCGCCACGGGTAGCCGCGTTACGTCTCAGCTCCCGAGAGATCGTCGACGGAGACCGGCCCAACTGGCGGGCGACCCCACGCACACCCAGACCCTGCGCTCTCAACAGCGCGATCTCCTCCCGCTCGGCGAACGACAGATACCTCCCCGAAAGAGGACCGAGCTGGATCGAAGGCATCCCACCACGTTCGCGGAACCACCGGGAACCGACCGGCCCCGACACCCCGCACGCCTCCGCCGCCTCCTCGCTTGACAGTCCCTCTGCGATCTTCACCCAGAACGCCCGCTCGACCTCGCGACGAACCGGCGGCGCGCCCGGCGACCGCATCGCCGGCCGCCCCGTCAACGTCACCATCCACCCAGGTGGCCGTCCCATCCGACACCTCCATCTCAAGGTGTTGCAACCACC
>CAZRID010000577.1:0-1542 GCA_964600055.1 uncultured Acidimicrobiaceae bacterium | reverse complement strand
TCCCTTCCCGCCGAGCCCACGACGTCTTATCGGGGATGCTGGCGATCATCGGTCAGTTCGGGGCCGTTCCCCGCAAAGCGGTGTGGGATCAGGAGGGCTGCATCGGCCGACTCCGGGGAGGACGTCAGGAGCTGACCGCCGAGTTCCAAGCTTTCCGCGGCGGCCTGGGGATGGGAGCGGTGCTGGTTGGTCCCAACGACCCCGAAGCCAAAGGGATAGTGGAACGGGCCAACGGCTATTTGGAAACCAGCTTCCTGCCCGGACGTTCCTTCGAGGATGTCTCCGATTTCAACGGCCAGCTCTCGGGATGGCTGCGAAGGGCCAACCAACGGATCCACGGCACCACCCGCCAGCGCCCCTCGGAGGCGATCTTCGAGGATCGGGGAGCGATGATGGCCTTTCCCCCGGTGCTTCCCGACCCCACGTGGCGATCCAGCATCCGTCTCCCCCGAGATCACTACCTGCGGGTGGAGAGCAACGACTACTCGGTCGATCCCCGCTTCGTCGGCCGCCGAGTCGAGGTGCAGGTGACCCTCGAAGAAGTGATCGTGACCTGCCAGGGCACCGAGATCGGCCGTCACCGCCGCTTCCTGGGAAAACACCAAACCCTGCTCGCAGTCGACCACGCCCGGGTCTTGCGGACGATGCGAGCTGAGGCGGCCGCTCCGGCGCCGGTGGTCGAGACCACAGTCGAGGAGAGGAATCTCTCCGACTACGACCGCCTCACCGAGGTGGCCTCATGACCAAGGCCTCGAAGCCCTCGACCGACATCGCCTATCTGTGCCGAGCGCTCAAGGCGCCTTCTTTGGCCAAGTCCTTTGCGCGGCTGGCGGAGCGGGCCCGTCAGGAGGAGTGGAGCCACGAGGAGTTCCTGGCTGCCTGTCTGGAACGGGAGGTTGCCTCCCGTCAGGACCATGGAGGCGAGCACCGGATCAGAGCGGCCCGTTTCCCCGCCCGCAAGACCATCGAGGACTTCGACTTCGACCATCAGCGCAGCCTCAAACGAGACGTCATCTCCCATCTCGGCGCCTTGGACTTCGTGGTGGCCAAAGACAACGTCGTCTTCTTGGGTCCACCCGGAACCGGCAAGACTCATCTCGCCATCGGACTCTCCATTCGGGCCTGCCAAGCCGGACATCGGGTGGCCTTCGCCACCGCCGCCGGCTGGGTCGATCGTCTCGCCCGCGCCCACCAGGCCGGGAGGCTGCAGGAGGAACTTCTCCGCCTCGGCCGCTACCCGCTCCTGGTAATCGACGAGGTGGGATATATCCCCCTCGAAGCCGAGGCTGCCAACCTCTTCTTCCAGCTCATCTCCTCAAGATACGAACGAGCCTCGGTGATCGTCACCTCCAACAAGCCCTTCGGCCGCTGGGGTGAAGTCTTCGGCGACCCGGTGGTAGCGGCGGCCATGATCGACCGCCTCGTCCACCACGCCGAAGTCGTCTCCCTCAAAGGGGACAGCTACCGACTCAAAGACCGCGACCTAGGGAGGGTGCCAACCGACAACACAGAGTGAACAAGAACCCGGCCAGGGGGGTCAAC
>CAZRID010000576.1:0-1565 GCA_964600055.1 uncultured Acidimicrobiaceae bacterium | reverse complement strand
CGTCCCGATCCAGGTGTGATCGCCGACTGGGCGAGGGTCTAATTCCTTTTGTGGAGCTAATCCGCTCCCACAGCCACGGGGAATTGGAGTCTCGCCTTGGCTGTCGGCATCAGGGTTCCGGCACCCAACGGGCTACCGCTGGAATCGGTCGGGCCTTTCCACCTTCTCAGGTGGTCGGTTCGGACCAGGACTTCGACAATCTCATTGAACTGTGCCCTGGTGAGGTCGGGGTAGGCGGTCCGGACATCGTGATAGGCGTCAGCTGTCGCATCGCCTGTCTGGCGATCGCTGACCTCGATGACGGCCCAAAGGACATCTCGGAACACGCGCTGTTGCATGAGCTATTCCTTCCCGGTGTCCGCCTCACCGACATATCAGGTTACGACGAGACGATCGGGCGTCTGCGGCAATTCGACGCAGGGTCAGTTGTGTGGCCAGGGCGTCTGAATCGCCTCGGCCACACCCAGGAAGTGCTTCTCTAGCGACGTGGCATAGTCGAAAGCCCCCGTGCTTCTCAGCCGGATCGCCACCCGACCGAAAAAGGCCCCCAACTTGGCCGGATCAGCGTCGTGGGGGTCAAGCCAGCCGGGACCGGGCGGTGCCGGCGGGGCATCTTCTCCGTGGCTCCGGATGAACATGTGGATCCAGCCGTACGAGGCAGCATCGATCAGGCGATGGGTGGTGGGGGAGCGTCGCTCGTGGGAGCAGGCATACATGAAGCGCTGAAGCTCCTCGGGGGCCAGGGCATCCTCCGGTCGACTTGGACGTTCACTCATCGACAGCCTTCCCGCCTCGAAGTCTAGAACCGGGATACCTCGAACACCGGGCAGGATCCGGACCTTTCGCGCCTACTCCTCCTCTTCGTAGTCGCCGGGGCGGCGGATGTATGGCCTGAGAAAGTCGATGGCTTCGTCTTGGCTGGTGAAGACCTCAAATGGGACCATCAACCGGTTGACTGCCCGCGGAAAGCCGCCAAGGCCGGCGACATCGTCGGGCTCGATGAGGATTGCGCCGGCGCTGACCACCGATGGCAGAACATCGATGAAGGTCACCCAGAAGTCGGAACCGCCAACGGGCCACTTTCGGGCATCAAACAGCGTGGGAATCGGGTAAGGAGTGAGGGTGCGTGCCGCGGTGAAGGTCTCCTTGATGGTTTCCCCGGTGCTCGGCGCGCCGTTGCTGACGATGTGTAGCAAGCCGTGGTAATCCACGAAGATCGATGCAGCCGTGGTGGCGATCACTTCACTCATGCTCTACCTCGAGCGAGTGCTCCATAAGAGGCCACCACCGACCATGACTGCGACAGCACCCAGCACCATCCAGGTCTGATCACCAGTCATCTCACTCTGGGGGGCGACGGAGACGTCGAGGCCCTGGAGGGCCCAGATCGTTCCCACGAGGATCAGGATGATGCCCGAGGCGAGCCGCAGCTTGCGCATCCCCGGAAACCTAGTGGTGTGTCGCTCAATTGATGCCGCGCAGCTATTTGTGCGACGGGCCACTAGCGACGGGGCCACTAGCTCTTGACATTGCGGGCCCGTCCGGCAGATAATCCCTTCACACAT
>CAZRID010000575.1:0-1565 GCA_964600055.1 uncultured Acidimicrobiaceae bacterium | reverse complement strand
GCGATGTTCTCCAACCGTGGCTTCAACATCCACTCCTTGGCGGTGGGGCCCACCCATCAAGAGGGTCGCTCCCGGATCACTCTCGTCGTAGATGCCCCCGAGCTCGAGCAGCTGAAGAAGCAACTCAACAAGCTGGTCAACGTGATCAAGGTACAGGAGATGGAGCCGGCCGAGGCACTGGAGCGGGAGGTGATGATCGTCCGGGTCAGCGCCCAACCCGCCAACCGGGGTGAGGTGCGGGACACAGCTTCGCTCTTCGACGCCAGGGTGATCGACATCAGCAGCTCGGCAATCACCTTCGAAGTGGCCGGCTCACCCCAGCAGTTGCACACCTTTCTTGACCATGTGATGCCCTATGGGGTGGTGGACCTGGTCAAGTCCGGCCGTATCGCCATGAAGCGTGAGTCGGAGCTGACTCCGGCCCCGATTGCCGCAGGTGTCGGCAAGTGAACCATCGTGCTCAGCGTCTGTGCCTCTCGATCCCATCCCTGTCGATCTCGGTTCTTCTGAGCCTTCTCGGCCTCGCCCTTATCTAGCCGGAAAGCCCAACCCGGCAGACCGGCGCCCAGACGAGACCACCGAGATTCAGGAGAAACCATGCAAGACCAAGTAAAGATCTTCGACAGCACACTGAGAGACGGCGAGCAGGCCCCGGGCATTGCCCTCGACCCCGACGCCAAAGTAGCGATTGCCACCCAACTGGCACGGCTGGGTGTCGACGTCATCGAGGCCGGATTCCCCATCTCCTCGTCGGGTGACTTCCAGGCGGTGAGGCGCATCGCCCAGGAAGTGCAGGGACCGACGATCGCTGCCCTGGCTCGCGCCAAGGCCATCGACGTCGACCGCGCCTGGGAGGCGATCAAATACGCAGCCGACCCCCGCATCCACGTCTTCCTCGCAACTTCACCCCTCCACATGGAACACAAGTTGCGCATGAGCGAGGAGGAGGTGATCACGGCGGTGAAGGCGAACGTGGCCAGGGCTCGTGATCACACCGACAACGTCGAGTACTCCCCCGAAGACGCAACCAGGTCGGACCCCGAGTTCGTCATCGCAGTGTGCCGCGCCGCAGTCGAGGCCGGTGCGACGACGGTGAACATCCCGGACACAGTCGGCTACGCGACACCATCCGACTATGGCGCATTGATCCGCCGGGTAGTGCAGGAGGTGAAAGGCGACCGGGACGATGTCGTGGTGTCCACCCACTGTCACAACGACCTCGGCCTGGCTGTGGCCAACTCATTGGCAGCAGTCGAGGCCGGTGCCCGGCAGGTGGAAGGCGCCATCAACGGGATCGGAGAACGGGCCGGGAACACCTCGATCGAGGAGGTCGTCATGGCGCTGAAGGTTCGAGGCGACGCATACGGGGTCGATGTCGGTGTGACCACCGAGGAGATCTACGAGACCTCGCGGTTGGTCTCGGAGAGAACCGGCTACCCGGTCCAGTACAACAAGGCCGTGGTTGGTCGCAACGCTTTCTCCCACGAGTCTGGCATCCACCAGCATGGAGTGCTCAGAGAGCGCACCACGTACGAGATAATGGACCCGATGGCAGTAGGCATGGG
>CAZRID010000574.1:0-1593 GCA_964600055.1 uncultured Acidimicrobiaceae bacterium | reverse complement strand
GATCGGCTCCGTTCGGAAGGAATCCTCATCGCCGGCGGAAAGGTGGTCGATGTCAGGAACCATTGAGGCCGCTGTTGCATCCAACCGGCATGAACAAGATGACACGCCTCACCACAACTGCATTGGTCGCCGCTCTGGCCATTGTGCTCACCGGCTGCAGTTCGACACCACAGGACATCAACGTCAGCACCTCCAATGAGCTGAGAACCGGAATCTCGGTGTCTGGAGCAGGCGAAGTCACCGGCACCCCGGACACGCTGCAGGTCGACCTCGGGGTCTCGGTGCTCGCCGACACCGTCGACCAGGCGGCGGCCACAGCCGCCGAACGCGCCGAGGCGGTGATCGCCGCATTGACTTCGAACGGAGTCGCCGAGGAGGACATCACAACCACCGACTATTCAATCTTCCCCGAGTACGACTACTCCAACAACCAGGAGCGAGTGGTCGGATACCGGGTCAACAACACCGTGCGGGCCAAACTGCACAACATCGGCGATGCCGGAACCGTGCTCGACTCGGTAACCACCGCAGGCGGGGACGACGTGAGGATCAACGGGTTGAGCTTCAGCATCGAAGACGATGCGGACCTGATCGCAGCCGCCAGGGAAGCCGCCTGGAATGATGCCCTGGCCAAGGCGACTCAACTCGCCGACCTGTCCAGTCAAACGCTTGGGACAGCCAGTTCGATCTCCGAGACAGTCACCAGCCCGTCCATTCCCTTCCCGTATGCCGGAGATCTGGTCGGAGGAGCAGAAGACACCGCCACCCCGATCGAGCCCGGCATTTCCACCGTGACCATCAATCTCCAGGTGGAGTTCGGATTCGAAAGTTAGGGATAGGCTCCCTCGTCAGAAGCGATCGTCGGAGGTGACCATGGGCATCACGGTTTCAGGTGTAGGGGAAATGACCGGCGCCCCGGACACAGTCGAAGTGGACGTAGGAGTCTCGGTGCTCGCCGACACCGTGGCGGAGGCAACCTCGGTCGCTGCCGAACGGAGTCAATCCGTGATCTCTGCCCTGACCTCCGCTGGCGTCGCGGAAGCCGACATGACCACATTCGACTATACGATCCAGCCGGAGTACGACTATTCCGGCAACCAGCAGCGCCTTACTGGCTACCGCGTGAGCAACACGGTGAGAGCGAAAGTGCGCGACATCGATGGGACAGGGGCGATTGTCGATTCGGTGTCGGCGGCCGGCGAGGATCACTCGACGATCAACGGGCTCCGATTCAGCATCGCGGACGACACGACGTTGGAGGCGGCCGCCCGTGAGGCGGCTTGGAACGACGCGGCTGCCAGGGCGACCCAGCTCGCAGAACTCTCCGGTCAGCGGCTCGGGCCGGCGACCTCGATCACCGAGACGGTCAGGAACCCGGTGGTGCCGGTGAGAATGATGGCCGACATGGCAATGGCCAAAGAGGCCGGCACCCCGATCCAACCCGGCACCTCGACGGTCACCGTCACTCTCCAGGTCGAGTTCGCGTTCGGAGACTAACGCAAGAGCCCCCTCCGGCCCTGGCGGACCACCTCCCCCTCTGGGGGAGGAAACGCGGCCTCTGTTTCTCCCGCCGTAGGGGGGAGAACCCCGAAG
>CAZRID010000573.1:0-1595 GCA_964600055.1 uncultured Acidimicrobiaceae bacterium | reverse complement strand
CGTCCTTGCCAGCGACCCCGATTGCTCGGCGACACCGCGGCATCAATTGAGCGACAGACCACTAGGACTCTGGCCGGGACAGGTCCTCTCCCCCTCCCCGTCCCGTGTCAGATAACCGAGAGCCCCGGCCGCAAAGCCGGGGCTCTCTGACTTGATGGCAGCCCGACAGCTTTGATGGCGGGCCGACTTTGCCTCTCGGTTGAGGCAAGAACCTTTTCGGGCTCCATCTGGTCTTAGGAAGACACCTCGGGCAAACAGACGCCGGTCGGCCCGCATACGCGCTAGACGCACCACGCACCACGCACCACGGTTTATTGAGCCGGCCCCGGACGTAGAATCAGGCAAGTGACCGAAGTTCTCCTTCAAGCACCAGAGATCCACTGCGACCACTGCAAGATGAGCATCGAAGACGCCGTCGGCGCCCTCGACGGGGTGGATACGGTCGACGTGGCCGTCTCCGACGCCACGGTCCGGGTGTCCTTCGACGACTCTCGACTCGAGCTGGACTCGATCAAGAAGGCGATCGAGGAGCAGGGTTACGCCGTCTTCGGCTGACACCCGCGCCGACACCGTCGACACCATCCTCTTCGACGTCGACGGTATGACCTGCGCCACCTGCGCGGTCCGCATCGAGCGGGTCCTGTCCCGGCAGGACGGTGTGGAGGCCGCCAATGTCAACCTGGCCGGCGCCTCGGCCTTGGTCCGCGTCAGCGATGGAGTCGACGTCGACGTCCTCGAGGCGGCAGTTTCCAAGCTCGGCTACGAGATCGCCCCGCACGCCGATATCGATCGGCCACGGGACATGGTCGAGCACTATCACGACGACGAGGACCTCCAGTGGCGACTGTTCTGGATGGCTGCGGCCCTCACCCTCCCGGCCATATTGCTGGCCATGCTCGGTCCCGACGCCCAATGGAACCGACTGCTTCAGGGAATCTTGGTCACACCCGTTGTGATCTGGGGCGGGTGGCAGTTCCATCGGGTCGCGCTGAAACAGGCTCGTCACCTGAGCGCCAACATGGACACCCTGATCTCGCTCGGATCGATGGCGGCCTACTTCTATTCGATCTGGGCCCTGTTCAGCGGGGAGCATGTTTTCTTCGAGACCGCCGGAGCCATCATCACCCTGATCACCCTGGGTCGGGCCTTCGAGGCCAGGGCCAAGGGACGCGCCTCCACCGCGGTCCATCGCCTCCTGGAACTCGGGGCCAGTGAAGCCCGGGTGATCGTCGATGGCCAGGAGCGGATGATCGCGGCGGACATGATCATCCCCAATGACCTGATGGTGATTCTCCCAGGGGAGAAGATTCCCACCGACGGCGTGGTGGAATCCGGCAGCTCGGCGGTCGACGAATCGATGCTCACGGGCGAGTCGCTCCCCGTGGACCGACAACCAGGGGATGCGGTCTACGGGGCCACGGTCAATCAGGTGGGCCGAATCACGGTGCGGGCCACAGCCGTGGGGGCCGACACCGCGCTAGCCGCGATCGTGCACATGGTCGAACAGGCTCAAGGCTCCAAGGCTCCCATCCAACGTCTGGCCGACCGGGTGTCGGGGATCTTCGTCCCGGTGGTGATCCTGATTGCGATCGCCA
>CAZRID010000572.1:0-1597 GCA_964600055.1 uncultured Acidimicrobiaceae bacterium | reverse complement strand
ACCAAGCTCTGGCCACCGGCGAGGACCTTGGCGCCCTCGACGTCGCGGAGCAGGTCCAGAGCCTCGGTCAGCGACTCAGGAGCGAAGTAGTCGAATACCGCTGGCTTCACGGGAGTAAGTGTGGCAGTCGTGTCGAGCGACGGTCAAACGTCTTCACTGAGCGCGAACGCCAATCAGGCTCGGTCGAGGTTCACCCACATCGCCCTGGCTGCCCCCCGCCCTCGATTGATGATCCGATGGGGATGTGTCGAGTCGTAGGCGATCGAGTCCCCCGGCTGAAGCTCGTATGAATGCCCGTCCACTTCCACAGTCAGAGTGCCCTCGATGACGACCCCGTACTCATAGCCGGCATGATGGAGCAACGAGTCGGCGCTACGGCCACCCTCACCGTATTCGTTCAAGGCAACCTCCAACCCCCGGACTCGATCGTCTCGGAGGATCCGCCGGTTGACTCCCTCAGGAGTTGCAAAGACACGCTGCTCCTCATGTCTGAGCACCGGCAACTCGTCGGTGGCCGGGGCCTCAGGCATGAGATCTGTCATGTGCACGTCGAAGGCATGGGCGATCGCTACCAGGGTCCCGATGGAAGGACTGGTTTTGCCCCTCTCGACCAGACTCAATAGTGATGCCGACAACCCGGTCATTTCTGCCAGCGCTTGAAGGGTGAGACCGCGTTCGCCGCGCAGCTGGCGTATGCGGGAACCGATAGCGAGAAGTGCACTCGCTGCCAGATCGATCAGATCATTCGCAGGCTCGCTGGCCGAAAGTAGATCATGATCAATCGTGCTGGCCATCAGTCCTCCTCGGCGTTGCGATCGGTTCGGACCGAGCGGAGTCACCCTGCTCGCCTAAATGGTGGCCTCTGGCTCCAGCGGGTCGCGTTCCCTGCGCTGACGTTCACATCGTAACGAAGAAGGATCACGTATCAACGAGAGCGCTGGATCTAATCGGGCTTCCTCTAGGTGTCGTTGACGATTCGGAGCACCACCTTGCCCAGACCGCGTCGACCGAGGCTCCGCTCGAATGCCTCTCGCGCTTCGGTGAGTGGGTAGGTCTTGTCCACGAGCACCCGGAGTTGGCCTTGGTCGGCGAGACGGGCAAGCTCGTCGAGCTGATTGCGATTGGGCTCCACAATGAAGAAAGTGCAGTCGACGCCGTGATCTGCACATACGGCGTGAGGCGGTTCCTCTGCCACGGATACCAGCCGTCCACCCGGCTCGAGGACCGACAAGGAGTGGACAAGACGATCACCCCCAACGGTGTCGAACACCAGGTCGACCGGCGCGATGGCTGAGAAGTCATTCATCGTGTGGTCGATGACCTCGTCGGCGCCGAGAGCCCGTGCCGCTTCGACTCGTTCTCCAGATGCGGTGGCGATCACTTGGGCGCCACGCAGGTGGGCAAGCTGGACTGCGTATGCGCCGACGCCGCCTCCTCCCCCGTGAATCAAGACTCTCTGATACTTCTCGAGATGGCCATGGTCGAACAAGCCCTGCATTGCGCTCAGGGCGGGAAGGGGCACGGCCGCGCTCTCGACGTGGCTCAAGGTCTTCGGCTTTGAGGCCACTGTGCCTGCGGGAACCGCGGCGAACTCGGC
>CAZRID010000571.1:0-1597 GCA_964600055.1 uncultured Acidimicrobiaceae bacterium | reverse complement strand
AGCTCGCAGCCGAGCTCGGTCAGACAATGGCTGACATGGCTCAGATCGCCAGTGTCGATCAATCCAATCTTCATCGACGCCTGTCAGAGGCCCGGACTGCTCTCGACAATCACGTCCAGGCGATGCACGAGAAGCGAGATCCGTGGGGCGTCTCTATCTTCGAGGTCAATCAAGGACTGATCGCTCTTGGCGACAGATATCGGAGCGACTTGCGCTTCGTCGGCACCAGGCTCAACGACCTCAGCTCGGTGGTGGCGTCTCGGGTTGGGGAGGAGTTGAACGAATGGGCCGGGCTCACCGGACCGATCAACTCGGGACTCTCTCCTTGGTCCGGCGCCCGGGTCGTGACTGTGGACGGAGCCCGGCAGGCGTTGGATCTGGTGTCGGACCTCAATTCCGATATCGTCCCCCAGGTCAGCGGTCACCTCGATGCCGTGCTTGGCGCAACCGGACTCGCTGTTCCGGCCAGCGTCGAAGCGTGGACGGAAGTCCTAAGCCTGCTCAAGCAGGTTGAAACGACCCTCCAGGTGGCTAAACCATCGATCTACGAGTTGGATCTAGCTGCCCTGGCGACGGCGCTCAAGCCGGCAAGCCGGGGTTTCTTCCCGAGGATCTCATCACAGCTCTTCATAGCTGGCTATCGGGCTGCCAAGAAAACGATCAGTTCGACGGCAATCGCCGGAAAGATGCGCGCAGTCGATGCTCACCGGATTGCCGAGGGAGCAAAGCTGGAGAGCCAGGAATGGGTCCGCTTGGGTGGCCAGGGACCACCGCAGCTCCCTCCGCGGCTTGACTCCGCTACAGAAGGCTTCGATCAGCTGACCAAGCAACTCGCCTCCCTCGCAGCTTTTCTGGTAACCCGCGACCTGAGAAAACAGCCGCATCAATCCATCAAGGACGAAACGACTCGACTCCTCGGTGATCAGCAGACCCTCTTCCGGCTTCCCCGAATCCACCAGCTCGAAGAGTCGTTGGCTGCGGCCCATGTCAATGCCCTGCTTGATGCCGTTCGTTCCGGCGCCCCTCCAGACGACATCGTCGGCCGTTTCGACCACGCCTGGTTGTCATCGATACGCACCGCTGTTACCTCCGCGGATCCTCGCCTCGCCAATTTCGATGCCACCCTGCACGATCAACGTGCCGACGGTTTCCGGATCGACGATCGGGAACACCTCGAGCTAACAGCTAAGCGAGTGCGGCGGGCCGTAGCCGAGCGGGCAGTCCTCGTCCGCAACCAATTCCCCGCTCAGGAAACCCTGGTGCGAGCACAGTCGCAACGCAAGAGGGGCCTGTTGCCGTTGCGGCGCCTCTTCGATCAGGCACCGGACGTGCTGACTGCGCTCCGGCCGTGTTGGGTGATGTCACCTCTCGTGGTCGCTCAAACCATGCCAGCCCGGACAGTCTTTGACGTGGTGATCTTCGACGAAGCCAGCCAGGTGCTGCCGGCAGATGCCATTTCTGCGTTGTTGAGAGCACCCCAGGCGATCGTTGCCGGCGATCAACATCAGCTCCCGCCTACGACCTTCTTCGAGGGTGGCGGAACCGAAGACGGCTCGGACGACGCCGAGGCCGACGGATCGGAACTGACCAGCGGCTT
>CAZRID010000570.1:0-1600 GCA_964600055.1 uncultured Acidimicrobiaceae bacterium | reverse complement strand
TGACCCTGGTGTATACGGCCCAGTGCTTCGGTTCCATATTCGTCATTGACTAGGTCATGACGCTACAGCCGACGACGACGTGACGATGGTGGGCGGGGCGAACAGGAGAGCGGCTAGTCGCCGTGCCCGGACCAGATCGACAACGGTCGAGAGATCGACCTCCACGGTGATCGAGGCCGAGGATGGTGCGACCGTCGCATGACCTCGGGAGCGCGTACCTTCTCGGCGGTCGTCGGAGTTCGCCACACCACTGGTCACGACAGCCTCCCATCGATGCCACGGCTGTCGTCGCTTGAACTCGCGATCGCTATATCGGCGTCGTGGGCGTACTTATCATCGATTACCTGCTCCCATGCCTTCCCGCGTGCCAGGGATTCGCCAAAGACGTGAGTGGTCATTCCACCACCCCGAAGATGTCGCCGATGCCCTGGAAGGCGTCGATGAACTTCCGGTCATCCGAGCCGAGATAGACGGCCATCGAGGGGAAGGGGGCAGAGTTCGACTGACCGGAGAACTTGAGCCGGCCCCAAATGAAGCAACGAAGGTAGGGGCGTAGCTCGCGGAACCAGCGGGTGTGCGGTGTTGTGGCTGTCATCCAGCAAGCCCCTCTCTGATCTGCGCAAGGTCTTCGTGGGCCTGCCCGAATGGTGAGCGCTGACCCTTTCGGTCGGGTGCCATCTCGTTGCCCATCTCCCTGTTGGCCGAGTGCACCGGGCGGGCAGTGCGGCGGTGACGCCCGACACCCGCTTCTCGCCCACAAGACAGGCAGTTGGAGGGTTTCTGACAGGGTTGTTGACACTCGGTTGAAAGGGTGCGACGCGACCATTTGGGCGTGTCGATGTCGCTCAGCCCGGTGCACATCCGTCCTCTTTGCGGGTTGGATGGTTATGGACATCGAGATGAAAGGGTTGTCGCGTCAGCCGTCGGTGGGTGCCCCTTAGATGGTTGATGAGACGATGTCTCCGTTAGTTCGCCCCGACACGTGCGTTTTCAGATGCGTAGGGTTGATACGACTACCGGGAGTGGGGGTAGCTAGTTGAGTTCACGGCGCTGGTCAATTGGGTCCGGCGGTCTGACCCGGCCGCCGTTTCTCGTAGGCGTCGCTATCGCGGCGTTGATGGCCTTCGCCGCCTGTACCTCGACTGGCTCTGGCGAATCAACGACAACCCCGTCGATCCCACCGACGATGTCGGGCTCCACGAACCCACCAACCTCTACGAGTACATCGACGTCGGTCGCGGCCACCACGACGATTCCACCCACCCAAGATGTGATCGACGCCTGGCGCGCTTATTGGGACGGCTGGGTGGAGGTCCGAGCCTCGGATGATCTCGATCCGGCGCCTCTCGAGGCGGTCGCCGCCCCGGACGTGGTCGGTGGTGCCCTCGCCCTTTTCGAGCGTCAGCGCTCATCAGGTCTTGGCGCAGTTCAGACCGAGGTCGCGGTTCATCCCACGGTGATCGACTCGGGACCTGATCGGGCTTCGGTTGAGGATTGTGTGCTGCTGTCGCCGTCGTTCACCGACGCCGTGGGTGTCTGGTACCGGGCGGATCTGATTCGGAACGAGCAGGGCTGGGTCGTCGAGGCGATTCGGATTCCG
>CAZRID010000569.1:0-1612 GCA_964600055.1 uncultured Acidimicrobiaceae bacterium | reverse complement strand
ACCCGTTATCACCTCGACCCGGCCGTCGGTATCTACCTCCACCCGGACCTCGTCGAACGGCCCCAGGCCGCTCTTTTCGACGAAGTAAGCGAGTCCGAATCCGACCATCTCGCCTGCAGAGCGCCTGCGTTCCAGGTCACGACGGAGAGTCGGGTAGTCGAGGTGTTGCAGTATCCGTTCCAGCAGGTCGTGGTAGCGACCCGAGTCGTAGGTGACCTCGGTGCCCAGGGCGTCGATCCCGCGCTCGAACGGAATTCGTTCCTCTGGTATCAGATTCACCCGCCTGACCTCAAACGGGTCGAGCCCGAGACGTGAAGCCACTGCGTCGACGGCCCGCTCCCGAACGAAGGTGCCTTCGTAACGACCAGGCGAGCGATAGGTGCCTGCGGGCGTCTTGTTGGTGAGAACGATGTGGCCCCTGGCCCGATATGCCGGGACCAGATAAGGACCGGGGAGCATGGCGGCGGTCAGGTCGGTGACTGTGGCGGCGTGGGTGCGGACGTAAGCGCCCTGGTCCTGCCAGAACTCGTCGTCGATCGCGGTGATGAACCCCCGATCGTCGAAACCCACTCTCACCCGGTGCACCTGATCCCGGGAGTGATTGGTGGCGATCAGGTGCTCGCGCCGGTCCTCGATCCAGCGAACCGGGCGTCCGAGGATCCTCGCTGCGGCACAAACCAGCACATCTTCCGGATAGAGCTCGCCCCTGACCCCAAACCCACCGCCCACGTGGTTCTCATGTAGTTGGACCTTCTGGGGCGATAGGCCGAGCATCTGGGCGATTGCGTCCCGGTTGTAATGGGGAACCTTGGCTGCCCCATACAGGCGCAGGATGTCCCCGTCCCAGACCCCGATCGCTCCTCGGGTCTCGATCGGGACTCCAGTGTGACGCCCGATGGCGAGTTCGAGCTCGATCACGTGCTCGGAGCTCGTCATGGCTTCCTCCACGTCGCCGTAGGCCTTTTCGACCAATGCCACATCGGCGGGCATTCCGGGTTGGAACGTCCCGGGGCGGGTGGGATCGAGAGTGGGCTCGAGCTCTTCGATCTCGATCCAGACCAGATCAGCGGCATCTTCGGCCAAGTAGGCGTTCTCCGCGAACACCACCGCCGTCGGTTCGCCGACGTATCTGACGTACTCGGAAGCGAGCACCGGCTGCCGGTAGCTCTCCAAGCCTCCGACGTCCGTCATGCGGAAGCCGATAGGCGGGATATCGAAGTCAGCAGCGGTCCACACCGCGACTACCCCGGGCATATGCCGTGCCTCCTCTAGCTCGACCCCTACCACGCGGCCCGAGGCCACCTGTGACCGCACCACCCGCATCGACACCTCACCAGGAAAGAACAGATCGGCGACGAAATTGGCCTTCCCGGTGAGCAGCGGAGGGTCTTCCAGCCGGCGGACCGGCTGGCCGATATAGGTCATGACCGCATTCGGGCGGCCGCGTCCTCAACCGCGGCCACGATGTTCTGATATCCGGTGCACCGGCAGAGATTCGACGAGAGCACCTCTCGCAATGCGTCACCGGTGAGATCGGGGTTCTCGGCCAAAGCTCCTTTGGCCAGCATGAGAAACCCCGGAGTGCAGAAACCGCACTGCAACCCATGATGAT
>CAZRID010000568.1:0-1614 GCA_964600055.1 uncultured Acidimicrobiaceae bacterium | reverse complement strand
CACCGTCTCGTACCCGGCATCACGCAGCGCGAAAGCGGCGTGGACACAGCAGTAGTCGAACTCGATCCCCTGGCCGATGCGATTCGGGCCCGACCCGAGCACCACCACCCTCGGCCGATCGGCCGGAGGCACTTCCGACTCCTCTTCAAAGGTCCCGTACATGTACGGCGTGAAGGCCTCGAACTCTGCGGCACAGGTGTCGACGGTCTTGTAGGTGCGATGCAGCCCGGCCTCGTAACGTGCTGACCTGACCTGTTGCTCGGTCATGCCCCAGAGATGGGCGAGCTGTAGGTCGGAGAACCCCCCTCGCTTCGCCTCGCGCAAGAGCCTGGTGTCACCTGCCCCACCTAGTTCGATCTCGGAGCGAAGCTCGACTATCTCGGAGATCTGATCCACGAACCAGGGATCGATGGCACTCAACCTGGCGACTTCGTCGACGGTCCAGCCCCTGCGCAACGCCTCGCCGACCGCAAAGATCCGAGCCGGCCGGGGTACCGCCACCGCATCGGCCAACTCGTCGTCAGCCATGTCGAGCAGGGATTGCTCGGCGGGATCGGCATTGAGCCCGAATCGCCCGTTCTCCATGCTGCGCAACGCCTTTTGCAGCGCCTCGGGAAAGGTCCGGCCGATCGACATCGCCTCGCCGACACTCCGCATCGAGGTCCCGAGACGGGTCGAGGCGGAAGGGAACTTGGCGAAATCGAACCGTGGGATCTTGACCACTACGTAGTCCAGGGCGGGCTCGAAGGAGGCCGGGGTGGCGCCGGTGATGTCGTTGGCGATCTCGTCGAGGGTGTACCCGACCGCAAGCAGGGCCGCGATCTTGGCAATGGGGAACCCGGTGGCCTTGGATGCGAGTGCGGATGAGCGGCTCACTCTCGGGTTCATCTCGATGACCAGCCGACGACCCGTCTCGGGCTCGACGGCAAACTGGACGTTCGATCCCCCGGTCTCGACACCGATCGCCCTGAGCACTGCGATCCCGTCGTCGCGCATCTCCTGGTACTCACGGTCGGACAGGGTCTGGATCGGGGCCACCGTGATCGAGTCGCCGGTGTGCACCCCCATCGGATCCAGGTTCTCGATCGAGCAGACGATCACCGCGTTGTCGTGGCGATCTCTCATCACCTCGAGCTCGTACTCCTTCCATCCACGGAGCGACTCCTCGACGAGAATCTCGGAGACGGGCGACGTGGCGAGACCTTTGCGTGCCACGTCCACGAAGTCGGCCTCGGTGTCGGCGATGCCGGTGCCACCGCCACCGAGGATGAATGAAGGCCGAACCATCACCGGAAAGCCGATTTCCTTGGCGATCTTCACTGCCTCTGTCATCGAGCGGGCATAACCGGCCCGAGGCACCGCCAGACCGACAGACTCCATCGTCTCCTTGAACAGCCCTCGGTCCTCGGCGCGCTCGATCGCCTCCAGACCGGCGCCGATCATCTCGACACCGTTTCGCTCCAGGACCCCCGATCGCGCCAGCTCGGCGGCGACATTGAGTGCCGTCTGCCCGCCGATTGTCGGCAGAAGGGCATCGGGCTTTTCCCTTGCGATGATCTCGGCCACCACCTCGGGGGTGATCGGCTCGATGTAGGTGGCGTCGGCGAACTCCGG
>CAZRID010000567.1:0-1620 GCA_964600055.1 uncultured Acidimicrobiaceae bacterium | reverse complement strand
TCATTGTGGTGGTCGACTCGCCCACTCCGGGTTTCCCCAACCTCACGATCACAGCCACGGGCCGAGCGACGCAGGAGGCTTGAGGATGCGATCCGAAAGGGGTAGCGCGGCACTGGAAGCTGTCTTTGGCATCGGCCTCCTGCTCATCCCCGCGACCATCCTGTTAGCCCAGCTACCTGGGTGGATCGCTACCGGACAGGCCGCCCAGGTCGCCGCCACCGAAGCCGCCCGACAAGTTGTCCTCGCCGACGACATGACGACCGGAGTGGCGGCCGCCCAGGTCACCGCAACCCAAGTCATCGCAAATCATGGCATGAGCGTCGACGACCTCGTCTCCGTGGACGTCGTTGCCGATCCTGGCGGCGACCTCCAACGAGGCCAGATCGTCACAGTCACCGTCACCGTTCGAGGCAACCCCATCGTGGTTCCCGGCCTTGGAACCGTTGGCAACCCCTTCGACGCAATCCGTGCCGGCACCGAAAGGGTCGACGACTACCGAAGCTTCGGCCCATGAAAGACGAACGCGGTTCCATGACCCTTTGGGCACTCGGACTGAGCCTGATCCTCTTCGGTGTTGGTTTCCTCGCCCTGGACTTGTGGAACGCGTTCTCGGCCCGCTCCGAAGCGGCCGGAGTCGCCGACTCGGCCGCAATCGCCGGAGCAACGGCTCTTGACGAGACCGCTTGGCGCAGCGGAGTGTTGGCCCTCGACCCCACCACAGCCCAAGACCGGGCCTCTTCGGCGGCTCTTTCCCATCCTGCCTGGGATCCCAGCATGGCGCTCTCGGTTTCTGCCACGCCGGAAGGCGTCAGCGTCACCGTGACCCGAAACATCCCGTTCCGGTTCGTCAACGCACTTGTACCCGGCCAGGTAGCGACCGTATCGGTCACAGGATTCGCCGAGCCGGGAGAAGGGCCATGATGCGCCGCTCAATCCTGGCTGGCGTCGCCCTGATCGTCGCAGCGTGCACACCGACCGCTAACACGTCATCCACAACAGTCACTGCGGCCACCTCCACCACCGTCACCGTCGCTACGGCTTCGACCACCACGACATCTACGACCCTCCTGGCCACCACGACAACGACGGCTCCAGAGGGTCTGCCCAATCTCGATGGCATCGAGTTTCCGACCGATCCCCAGACAGTCGATGATCTGCCGGCATTCCTGACCACACCAATCGACGCTCCCGCCCCGGACCCCGACCTCACTGTTGAAGGTCCCGACGACGCCGAACAATGGATCGCCGAATGGGTGATGTGGATGGCGTGGGTTCGAGCCAACCCGGAGCAAAGCCAAGAAGACATCGACGTCGGATGGCTACCCGACACACCTATGGCCGAGGACACCCTCACCGGCCTTGCCCAATCAGAGGCCGATGGCGTCCGGGTAATCGGGTGGCCCTTCTATCCCATCTCGGTGACCGGCACCTTCGACGAGTTCTTCGAAAACGGCCAACTGCTCAACCTGATCGTCGTTGCCGACGGGCGCGTGCCGACCTACACCATCGACAGCTCAGGAGCAGTGATCGACGTTCGTGAACCTTTCGACACACAAACAACACTCCGAATGATCCTCCGACCGAACGAGGAGGGAGAATGGCGAGTAGAAGCCATCGAAG
>CAZRID010000566.1:0-1622 GCA_964600055.1 uncultured Acidimicrobiaceae bacterium | reverse complement strand
CCGGCCATCGTCGACGACATCATGTATGAGGGTGGGGAGAACGGCTGGTTCTTCGCCATCCAGCTCAACCGAGCCTACGACTCAGAGGGAAAGGTGGTCATCGATCCCGAAAAGCTGGTCCAGCAGCCCGGATACAACGACGAGCTGCTCGCCAACTCGGGGCGCAATGTATCTATAGAGAGCTCGGTGCTGGTTTTCGACCAACGGGTCTACTTCTCCAACTCCGGTGGGCGAATCGTGGGGATGGATGTCTCCAATATCAGGAACGGGGAGGCGCCAATCGTCTTCGACTACTACGCAGCTGGTGACATCGACGCCACCATGGTTGCCGACGCCGACGGCATGATCTATGTCTCCATCGAGCACGAGCCTTCGCAGATGGGCTCGACGGAGACAGCGAGAAACCTCGAAGTAGGTCAGCTGATCAAGCTGGACCCATACACCGACGGCGACCCCAGGGTCTGGGGTCTCGACCTCACGGCAGGCTCGTCCGACTCCGGGTCATGGGCAACTCCCGCGGTTTACGAGGGCGTGGTCTACGTGAACACCCAGCAGGGCTCGTTGATCGCGGTCGATGCCAATGACGGTGACCTGCTCTGGCAGGACGACGTCGGGTTCCATTCCTGGTCGTCACCGATCGTCGTCGACGGGACGCTGGTCACCGCCACCTGTCTCGGCGATGTCCGCGCCTACTCCCTCGAGGACCCCGGGTCACCGGAGCAGCTGTGGTCGCTCGACCTTGGCGGATCATGCCTCGAGTCGACCCCCGTGGTGTGGAAGGGCGCCATCTACATCGGCTCCCGCGACGGCTACATGCGAGCCTTGCGTTGAGATGCATTCCTTTTCGCGCACCGATCTCGACCTTGTGACGAGGCGGCAGCTCCGGCCGACCGGCGTCTGTTTGCCCGAGACTGTTAAAGCCGACGAGTCAGAACCCGTTGATCACTGAGGGTTGGTCTCGGGCAAAGTCGGCCGGCAATCAAATCAGTCTCCTCAATCTCGCACGATCCAGAAGAGGCGGGCGGGCTCCGGGAGCAGGTTCTTCCAGTCGCTGATGGCGTCGCGGGTGACGAGAAGTGCGTCACCGGCCCGCATCACAGGCGCCTCCTCGGCGAGCTCGATCTGGACCAAACCCTGCCCCACCAGGATCAGCTCGGCACCCTTGTGCACCGAAGGCGGGCCCCCGTCCTCCCCGGGGCCGAGACTGACCAGGAAGGCGCGTAGACCTGCTGTGGGATCATCGAGGAGGGCCACTATCCCTCGACGGGGTGGGATCCGGTCGCGCCGGGCCAACACATAGCCGGCATCTGGTCGATGGTCGAGAAGGGTGTCGATGGAGATGCCCAAGGCGTCGGAAAGGGTGAGGAGAGTCTCCAGCGCCAGACCACGATGTCCTGTCTCCACCTGGGAGACCGCGCTGGGCGAAACACCCGCAAGTCTGGCCACCTCGGTCTGGGTGAGCCCGCGCTCGACCCTTTGCCGGCGGATGCCTTCGGCGAGGCGGCCCAGGGCGCGGACCTCTGCCAGCGCGATGTCTCCATTCTGGCGGTCGATGTCGAAGATCCGGCCCCCGATCCCGGGGCGGCTCTCGGCCTTGAGCACTGGTGTCGGGTGTGGCGGTG
>CAZRID010000565.1:0-1623 GCA_964600055.1 uncultured Acidimicrobiaceae bacterium | reverse complement strand
AGCCGGGGAGGGGGGATCTTCCTCAGCTCTTGACGCTGGCAAGGTCGGGGCCGGTGGCCACGTCGACCTTGAGGGGGACGTCGAGGCTGACCACACCTTCCATCGCCTCCACAACCAGCTTCTCCGCAACCTCGAGCTCGTCGATCGGGCACTCCAGGATCAGCTCGTCGTGGATCTGGAGAATCAGGGTCGAAGCCAATCCTTCGGACCGGAGACTCGCGTCGAGGTCGATCATCGACTTCTTGATGATGTCGGCGGCGGTCCCCTGGACCGGTGCGTTGAGCGCCATCCGCTCCCCCATCTGGCGGATGCGGAAGTTGTCCGACTTCAGCTCCGGCAGATAACGCCGCCGCCCGAACAGGGTCGTGGTGTACCCCTGGTTGCGAGCCTGCGTCACCACCGACGACATGAACTCCCGCACCTGGACGAACTGATTGAAGTAGGCGTCCATATGCTCTTGGGCCTCGGCCCTGCCGATACCCAGCCGGTCGGCCAACCCGAATGCCTCCATCCCGTAGAGCAGCCCGAAGTTGATCATCTTCGCCGTCCGCCGCTGGTCGGTGGTCACCTCGGACTCGTCGAGACCCCAAACCCTCGCCGCAGTGGCGGTATGGATATCGGAGCCGCCACGGAAGGCCTCGAGTAGGAACGGGTCCTGACTCATGTGAGCCAGGACGCGCAGCTCGATCTGGGAGTAGTCGGCGACGAGAAACTCGGCGCCCTCACCGGCGATGAATGCGCGGCGGATGGTCCGGCCCGACTCTGACCTGATCGGGATGTTCTGCAGGTTTGGGCGGTCCGAGGACAGCCTCCCCGTGGTGGCTGCCATCTGGTTGAACCGGGTGCGGATCCGGCCATCGGGCTCGACCAGGGGCAGGTACCCGTCGACGTAGGTCCCGCGCAGCTTCTCGTACTCCCGATACTCGAGCAGCGCCTCGACCACCGGGTGCTCGAGCTTCTTGAGGACCGAGGCGTCCGTCGACGGCTTGCCGGTCGACGTCTTTTTGATGATGGGCAGTCCCAGCTTGTCGAAGAGGATGTATCGGAGCTGGTCGGTGGAGTTGACGTTGAACGGCTCTCCGGCCAGTTCCTGGATCTGAGCATCGAGCGCGACGAGCTTCTCCCGAAGCTCGGCCCCCATGTTCTCCAGGTAGGCCCGGTCGACACCGATCCCGGCATGTTCCATCCGGGCCAAAACCGGGATCAGGGGCAACTCGAACTCATCGAACAGCTCCAGCTCGTCGCGGTCCGTCAGCTCGGAGCGCATCACCTCGACCAGACGACGCACCGCCTCGATCCGCCGCCCCTCGACCTCGAGGTCGGGCCCGCCGTCGAAGGGAAGCATCCCCGCACCCTCCCCCGACTCGTCCGGGGAGACTAGTTCGAGACCGAGGAGACGCTCGCCGAGTTCCTCGAGGTCGTAGGTGCGCTGACTCGGGTTGACGATGTACGCGGCCAGCGCCGTGTCCATCTCCAGCCGGGCCACATCCCGATCGAGGTCGAGCAACGCCCGCACCAGTTCCTTGACGTCGTGGCCCGCCAGCGCGATCCGCCCGGTCTCGAGAGCATCGAGAATCGGGGCAGCTGAGTCGAACGGGACGACCGCCGCCTGTCCGGGACCGG
>CAZRID010000564.1:0-1624 GCA_964600055.1 uncultured Acidimicrobiaceae bacterium | reverse complement strand
TCTCGACACCGGCTCGTCGTCGACCGAGATGACGAACGAATAGGAGCCCTCACGGCCGAAGAGCAGATTGTTGAATGTGAAGGATCGGATCAACCCGAAGTCGGTGGCCGACGGTGGCTGTGGGTGAGCCGGGAGCTTTATCTGATGGGACAACGGATGGGGAAGCAGCGGCGCTCCGTCGGCATCCTGAAGCTCGACCGACAGCCTGAGCATCTCCTCGCCCCAGGACGAGGGAACCCGTAACCGGATGCCGATCGCCAGGCTCGGGTGCCGCGCCGGGAAAGACCTGACCCAGAGTGTGTCCCAGCCACCCCCGAGAATGAAGAGCTTCCCCCTCACCGCCTGAACTGCATCGGCCAGGAGCGCAACGTCGACGGTTGGGCCGAGCGAATCGGGGGCGAGATCCATCCTGGCTGAGCCTAATTGGGACGCTCAGGGGTCACATACGGACCTGTGCATCCCAATTGCGGTGTGGTTGGCCGGCACGCAGCGCCACTCCCCTATCGTTTGGGACCAGGAGGTTTCATGTCCGCCAATCAGCCGCCCTCTCCGGCCACCGGGAAGCTCGGTGTTCTCACGCCAGGGATGGGCGCCGTCTCGACCACGTTCATCGCCGGCGTCCTCGCCGCTCGCAAGGGCTACGCCCAGCCCTTCGGGTCGCTGACCCAGATGTCACACATCCGCTTGGGCAAGCGAACCGACGAGCGCAATCCTCTGATCAAGGACTTTGTCCCCCTCGCCGGGCTCGACGACCTCGAGTTCGGAGCCTGGGACCCGTACTCGGACGATGCCTACACCTCGGCGATGAAAGCGGGGGTCCTCGACCCGAGGCACATCGAGGGGATCGGTGAAGAGCTGAGGTCGGTCAAGCCCTTCCCTGCGGTGTTCTCACATCGTTGGGTGAAGAACCTCGACGGTGTCGACCAGGTCAAGGACGGGACAACCCACATGGACCTTGCGGAGGGTCTCATGGAGGACATCGACCGCTTCCGGGCGGAGAAGAAGGTCGACCGTCTGGTGATGGTCTGGTGTGGGTCCACCGAGGCCTACGAGGAGCCAAGCGAGGTCCATTCCGACCTACAGACCTTCGAGCAGGGCTTGAAGGACAACGACCCTGCGATCACGCCCTCCCAGCTCTATGCCTATGCCGCCCTGAAGATGAAGGTTCCCTTCGCCAACGGCGCCCCCAACCTGACCGTCGACATCCCGGCCATGATCGAGCTAGCCGCCCACGAGGGAGTGCCCATCGTGGGCAAGGACTTCAAGACCGGCCAGACCCTGATGAAGACCATGGTCGCCCCCGGCCTCAAGGCGAGGATGCTCGGGATCAAAGGTTGGTTCTCAACCAACATCCTCGGCAACCGGGACGGAGAGGTGCTCGACGACCCGGACAGCTTCAGGTCGAAGGAGGTGTCCAAGCTCGGAGTGCTGGAGCAGATCCTCCAACCCGAGGTCTATCCCGAGCTGTACGGAGACCTCTATCACAAGGTCCGAATCAACTACTACCCGCCCCGGGGCGACGACAAGGAGGGCTGGGACAACATCGACATCTTCGGGTGGCTCGGGTACCCGATGCAGATCAAGATCGATTTCCTGTGCAAGGACTCGATCCTGGCGGCGCCGA
>CAZRID010000563.1:0-1630 GCA_964600055.1 uncultured Acidimicrobiaceae bacterium | reverse complement strand
GCGGGAAGATGCTCGACGAGCGAGTTGACCACGATGAATAGGGCCCAGATCCCGCCAATGCCCACGACAATCGCGACAAGAGCTTGAACCAACTTGCCGACGTTGGGCCCCAAGCCGGCAAGGGCGGTCTCGGAGCGAAGTAGGCGTAGCCCCAACCCGATGATGACCACCACAACAGCCGCCACGAGCAAATCGCGCAGCACCGTCAAGCCGCCGCGGCTCTTCACTTGTGCCTGAGGTTTCACAGCCTCGGACAACGAAAACTCCTCAAAGGCGGTAGGGCAACGGGCTCCCCGCCAGTTAAAGGAAAAGGTCCCCGGTGTTGCCACCGGGGACCTTAACCGCTCTGTGGCTCAGCCTGTCGGCCAGCTGTCCTCGATTGATTGGAATATCGCCTCGGTGCCCTCACCGTTGGCGGCTACCCAGTCGACCATCCCGGTCCAGAACGAACCCGCACCGACTGCAGCCGGCATCAGGTCGCTGGCGTCGAAGCCGAAGCTATCGGCGTTGTTCAGGATCGGCACCAAATCGGTGTTGGGGTAGGTGGTGTACCAGTCAGTTGGGACCGTGGTGTTGGGGCTGATGAAACCAGTGTTTCGCTTGATCCAGCCCTCGGCACCCGCAGGGGTTGCCAGGTACTCGAGCAACGCCCGTACTTCGGGCCGATCGCCGTCGGTGAACATAACGAACATGTCGCCTGCTCCCAGCACTGGGTTGCCCACTGCCTCGTCGATCCCCGGGAAGTAGAAGAACGCGCTGGCTTCACCAGGCGGGTTCGCCCACGCGGCTTGGTCCTCGACGTCCCGGTTCCCGGGCCAGAAGGCCGGAATCCAAGAGGCCTGCTTCTGGAGCCAGCACTGTGGTCCAGCAGCATCGAACATTGGGTTGGCAACGTCGACGGTGGCGGTGGCATTGATCGCCACGTTGCCTCCGTAGACTGAATCCGGTGCGAACCAGATCGAGGCCATCGTGTCGGCAGCAGCCAGCACCTCAGGCGAGTTAAACGGCACTTCGTGCTTCCACCACTGGTTGTAGAAGTCGATCCCGGCGGTCCGGAGGACGATGTCCTCGAGCCAGTCGGTGGCGACCCAGCCGTCTGCTGCCCCGGATTCGATCCCTATGCACCAGGGGTTGCCGTTGCCGTCAGTGATGATCTGAGCGCTGAGAGCCTCTAGCTCGTCCCAGGTTGTCGGCACGGCATAGCCGGCGTCGGCAAACGCCTGCACCGGGTACCACACGATCGACTTGACGTCGGTCTTGTAGAACACGCCGTAGACGCCACCTTCGAAGGTGGTCAGATCGACGAAGCCGCCCACCTGCTCCTCGGAGACCTTGTCCATGTTGAACCACGGGCTGATGTCGATCAACTGGCCTTCTGAGGCGTAGGAGATCATCTTCCCGGGCTGGGCGATCTGCGCCATGTCGGGGGCGTCATTGCCGTCGACCCTCGTCTGCAGGGTCAGCTCATAGTCGGTCAGACCTTCGTACTGAACGTCGATGCCGGTGGCCTCGCGGAATGGGTCGAGGACGGCGGCGAAGCTATCAGCCTCACCCTCCACCCACTGGGCGGCAATCTCAACGGTGGTTCCGCTGAATTCGCCTGCCATCGCCTGATCGAGTTCGGCGTATC
>CAZRID010000562.1:0-1638 GCA_964600055.1 uncultured Acidimicrobiaceae bacterium | reverse complement strand
TGACTTCATTGCCGGATCGTCCCAATCTGGATCAACTCCGCACCCAGGCCAAGGAGTTGAAACGGGCCGTGGCCGATGGTGACCAGGCAGCTCGCGATCGGGTCCTGGTATCGCATCCCAAGTACGCCGGGCGGCCACCGGAACGCCTCGGGGAGGCTCCCGTGACGCTGCGGGACGCCCAGGTGACGATCGCCCGTGAGCTGGGCTTCGAGTCGTGGCGAGCATTGCTCGACGAGTTGGCGGGGCCGACCGTCACCAGGTGGAGTACCTCTGCCGATTACTCGCTCATCAACCGGGCTTTTCAGGAAATGGAAAAGCTACGGACGGGATATTGCACCCTCGACCATTTCCTTCTGGCCCTGCTCAACCCCGATCAACCCACCATCGCCCTCCGGGTCCTCAACGATCTCGGCCTCACCTACGAACTGGTGACCGAGCAGTCGAAGCAGTGGCATCGTCCCACCAAGAAGGGCGGGCGCTCCACACCTGTCTTTCACTTGATGCAGGGATGGGCCCAGGGCATCGCCGTCGGCCTGGGCTCGGCCGAGGTCACCGATGAGATCGCCCTGCTGGCGCTGGCCTACGGCATCATCGGGGACGGCTCCTCCCTGAACTCCTTCGAACTCCAAGCCGATGAAGTGGTCGAGAAACTGCGAGATCACGGAGTCACGGTGCCATCGGTAGCGCCCCCGATCTCCACCGAGTTGACCGGGCCCCACGGACCGTGGGTCTACTTCCCCGAGGAGGACCTGAGCACGGTCACTCAGGCGATAATCGCGAAGTACCCGACCGGGCAGGCTCGGTGGGGCATGAACAAATCGAAATGGAAAAAGGGTTGCTGGTGGGTCCACGGCGAGGACCACATCCCTATCGAGGAGATCGTTCGCAAAGCTTTGACCGGAAAGTCGAAGGACTCGATCGAGGTGCTTCCTCTCAAGGAAGGCATGGACCTCGAGCACGCCGGTGCTCCTCGGCGCTATCGGCAGCGGCCGTCGGCCGCCACGGTGCAATAACCGTCACACGACCTGACGGGCGGTCTATCTGTGTCGGTTTTCGCACCGTGGCGGTGGGTTTTTCTGCACAGTCAGAGGGTCCGGTCGAGACCGGTGGGGACCCGGCCCGGAGAGAGGATCCCGTCGGCGAGTCCGTAGGCGACGGCGTTCTCGGCGCTGAGCCAATGGTCGCGGTCGGTGTCCTTTTGGATCTGTTCGATCGATTGACCCGAATGGCGGGCGAGGATTTCGACCATCTGCTCGCGCTGGCGGATGATCTTCTGCTTTGGGTGGCCAACCGTCCCACCACCGCCACCCAGCTCGCCCCGGAGATGCCGATCAGCCGCCAGGCCATGAGCAAACACCTATCGGCCCTCGACCAGGCGGGACTGGTGGAGCGAACCGTCTCCGGCCGGGAGGTGCACTATTCCCTCAGATCCGGACCTCTGTCCGACGTTGTCGGTTGGGTCAACGAGGTCGGAAGCGCATGGGATCAGCGTCTCGCAACGCTGAAATCAAGGCTCAATCAATAACCTTCGATTGGATCTTGTAGGCATCAATCGCCGATGCAAGACTGCCATCAACATCGGCGGTGCCACTAGACACGCGGTGGGGTTGGAAACAGCAACGATCGGGGCAGGGTCGC
>CAZRID010000561.1:0-1645 GCA_964600055.1 uncultured Acidimicrobiaceae bacterium | reverse complement strand
ATGCTCTCCAATGCGGAGAACCCGACGCCTTTGGTGCGTCTCAACCATGTCCTCGAGTTCGAGCACATCGAGGTCTACGCCAAACTCGAGTGGTACAACCCCTTCGGTTCGGTCAAGGACCGGGTGGCCTCCAACATGATCCTTCGGGCGGAGGAGAACGGCGAGCTCACCGACCACGACCTCGTGGAGCCGACGTCGGGCAACACGGGCCTCGGTCTGGCCATGGTGGGCAACGCCCTCGGCTACTCCTTGACCACACCCCTCTCCAGCGCCATCCCGCTCGAGAAGCGGACCATGCTCAGGTTCTTCGGCGCCACCGTCGAGGAGCTCGAAGACGATCTCTGCCCAGCTCCATGGGCCCCCGAGGGGGCCATCGCCCGCGCCATGGAGATCGCCGAGAAGCCCGACTTCCACATGCTCAACCAGTACAAGAACCCTTCGAACCCCGACGCCCATTACCGGACCACCGGACCCGAGATCTGGCGTCAGACCGAGGGCAACATCACCCATTTCGTGGCCGGAATGGGCACCTGCGGGACCATCACCGGGACCGGACGCTTCCTCAAAGAGCAGAACGCCCATATCCAGGTGATTGGAGTCCATCCCTCCGATGGACACGACATCCCCGGTGTCCGCAGCCTGAGACAGCTCAAGCAGACCGAGTTCTTCCTGCCCGACGAGTACGACGGGATGGTCGAGATCGACAACCACGACGCCTACGAGCTGACCCTCCGCCTCAACCGGGAGGAGAGCATTCCGGCCGGTCCCAGCTCGGGCATGGCCCTGGCCGGCGCCCTGGCCACCATCCCCGACCTGCCGGGCACCCGGGTGGTGGTCATGTTCCCCGACAACGCCTTCAAATACGCCTCGTCGATGGTCAGGCACATCGAGGGTCTCAGTCCCGGCGCCTCGCCGAAGTCAAAGAGCCGTCGTGAGGAGTTGTTCGACGCCATCATCGAGCACACCCGACACAATCCGCATCTCACGATCGACACCGATTCGGCCCATGAGCAGTGGGAGACTGGGCAGACATTCGTGGTCGATGTCCGACTGCCCGAGGAGTTCGCTCGGGGGCACATCCCGGGTGCTGTCAACATCCCGCTCCTCGATCTCCCCGACAACCAGGAGCTACTTCCGGCGGATCTCGACACCCCGGTGCTCACCGTGTGCCAGCGGGGCAACATCTCGCTGCCGGGAGTGCTCTATCTCAACTCCCTCGGCTATCGCGACGCTCACAGCGTCACCGGTGGCACCAACGCCTGGATCGAGAACGGTTTCGAAGTCGAGAGCAGTTAGCCCAGACCGATTCGGGGGCGGCAGCCCCGGCCGACCGGCGTCTGTTCGCCCTGAGGTGTGACGGCCGATCGATATGAGCCCGTCGATAGGTGAGGGTTGCCGAAGGGCGAAGTCGGCCGGTGATGAGCGTTGCCTCTTGGAATTGCGCCGCTGCCCAATCAAACTGATGTCATGCGGCATTTCCTGAACACCTTTGATTGGTCCAGACCGGAGCTTCAATCGATGGTGGACGAGGCGCGCCGCTTCAAGGCATCCCCCGACGGTGACGCCCTCGAGGGGAAGACCATCGCCCTGCTCTTCCTCAACAACTCGCTCCGCACCCGAACCTCGTTCGATGTCGGCGCCCAAC
>CAZRID010000560.1:0-1650 GCA_964600055.1 uncultured Acidimicrobiaceae bacterium | reverse complement strand
CGAGCATCCGTTCCCTGGTCCCGAGAAGGCGGCCCCGGCGCAAGGACGAGATCCCCGCGGCGATGACGCCGCCGACCGTCGACCGCCCGGGCACCTCAGGCAGTACCGCGGTTTGCGATCGCCCGGCCAACGCTGCCTCTAGTTCGGCGACCGAAGTCCCCGCTCCCACCGTCACCGTCAGGTCGTCGGGGTCCCACACCTCGATTCCGGAAAGGGAGCTCATGTCGAGGACGATGTCTGCGGGTGCCGGAGAGCCATAACCCTGTCTGGTCCCACCACCGACCACCTGCACCACATTGCCGGCTTCCGTGGCCTGCCGAAGGATCGAAGAAAGCGCCTCGATGTCCGTCGGGACCACGCGCTCCGTGCCGCCCGTGGCGGCTTCGTTCATATCCAGGCTCCGTCTGGGATCTCCCGCCTGACCCCGCCGAAATCGAAGCACCTCGAGCCCTCGGGCAGGACCTTCGCCGGGTTGAAGATCCCCTCGGGGTCGAAGACCTCCTTGAGACGAGCCTGGGCATCGAGATCCAGTTCGGTGAACCCGGTCCGCATCATGTCCCGTTTCTCGAGCCCGATCCCATGCTCACCGGACAGGGCCCCGCCCCGACGCATACAGGCGGCCACCATCTCCTCGCCTGCCTTGTGCACCTTCTCCAGCATCCCCGGCTCGGAAGCATCGAAGGCCATGAGCGGGTGCAGGTTTCCGTCACCGGCGTGGAACACGTTGTACACGTCGAGCCCGTAGCGGTCGGCGATCGACTGCACCTCATCCATTGTCTCGACCAGCTTCGATCTCGGCACGACCGTGTCGTGCAGGTAGTAGTCGGGCGAGACCTGGGCCACGGCGCCGAAAGCCGACTTGCGGCCCTTCCAGAGGACCTCTCGGTGCGCCCGATCCCGTGCGATCTGGACATGGCGGGCTCCGTTCTCCCGCCCAATGCGGTCGATCAAGGCCGCCTCGGCTTCAACGGCCTCGGCATCGCCCACCACCTCTGCCAGCAGCACGGCAGCTGCCGAGGTCGGAAGCCCCGCGTGCAACCAGTTCTCAATGGCGGTCGTCATCTTTTGATCCATGATCTCGAGCGCGGCCGGGACCAACCCGGAGGCGATCACTTCGGAGACGGTCTTGGTGGCGCCGCTGAGATGATCGAAGTCGAGAAGCAGGGTCCTCACATCGGCCTCGATCGGGAGCAACCGCACCAGGGCCCTCGTCACCACCCCGAGGGTACCTTCCGATCCGACGATCAAGCCTTTCAGGTCGAGGCCGGGCATGTCCGGCGCCTGGCCGCCGAGGACCAGAACCTCGCCACCGGCCAGGACCACTTCGAGGCCGAGGACATGGCTCGTGGTGGCTCCTTCGGCGAGACAATGGGCGCCACCTGAGTTATTGGCGACATTGCCACCGATGGTGCACGCCGACTGCGAGGAGGGGTCCGGAGCGAAATGGAGACCGTAGGGCTCGGCTGCCCTGGTCAGGTCGAGGTTGATGACTCCAGCTCCGACCCATGCCGTACGGTTGTCCGGGTCGATCTCGATCTGGTTCATCGAGGTCGTGGTGAGAACGATCCCACCCTCGGTCGGGCTTGCCCCGGCGGTGAGACCGGTGCCGGCTCCTCGGGCGACGATGGGCGCATGATGGGCTTCGGCCAC
>CAZRID010000559.1:0-1653 GCA_964600055.1 uncultured Acidimicrobiaceae bacterium | reverse complement strand
TCACCCAGGCCCAGGTCGACGGGCTGTCCAAGTACGTCGACACCCGGGACCCGGCCCAGCTGCGGCTCGACACCCCACTTCCGGAGGGGATGGCCGCCGAGATGATCTACGACATCTGCTGGCGGCTCGACGGGTTCCCCCGTCATCTCGGCATCCACTCCGGGGGGATGGTGATCGCCGACCGCCCCTTGTGGCAGGTGGTGCCCCTGGAATGGGGACGGCTCGAGGGTCGCACAGTCCTCCAGTGGGACAAGGACGACTCGGCGGCGGTGGGGATCGTCAAGTTCGATCTGCTCGGTCTTGGGATGCTCAACGCCCTCCATCTGGCCCACGACCTGATCGAGGACACCCACGGCATCGACATCGATCTCGCCGCGATACCCCAGGAACAGGGCATCTATCGCTCCATCACCCGTTCCGACACCGTCGGGTTGTTCCAGATCGAGTCCCGGGCGCAGATGGCGACCCTGCCCAAGATGAAGCCGAAGACCTTCTACGACCTTGCAGTGGAGGTGGCCTTGATCCGCCCCGGGCCGATCCAGGGGCAGTCGGTCCACCCCTACCTGCGGCGTCGCAACGGGGAGGAGCCGGTTCGCTATCCCCATCCGTTGTCGGAGGAGATCCTGAAGAAGACCCTCGGCGTCCCCATCTTTCAGGAGCAGTTGATGGAGCTGGCCCGGGTCTGTGCCGGGTTCAATGGCGGCCAGGCGGATCGGCTCCGTCAGGCGATGACCCACAAGCGCTCGGAGACGGCGATGGGCAAGCTCCGGGACGAGGTGTATGCCGGGATGGCAGGCAACGGGGTCGTGGGGGCGGCGGCAGATGAGATCTGGGAGAAGCTGCAGGGCTTTGCCAGCTTCGGGTTCCCCGAGAGCCATTCGGTGAGCTTTGCCTACATCGTCTACATGTCGGCCTGGCTCCGCTTCCACTACCCGGCCGAGTATCTGGCCGGGCTACTCAACGCCCAACCCATGGGTTTCTACAGCCCGAACTCATTGGTCCAGGACTCACAGCGCCATGGCGTCGTTGTGATGGGCCCCGACGTCAACCTTTCCTGGCACGACTGCACCATCGAGCCGATCGAGGCCGATCCCGACGAGGTGGTGACCTATCTCGGTGAGAGTTGGCGGCGAGGGAGAGGCACTGTGGACGACCCGATCCGTCCTCCGGTGGGGGTGCGGATGGGTCTGCGTTATGTGCGGAACCTGGGGGAGAAGGAGGTGACCCGGGTCGAAGCGGCGAGGGTCCTGGGTGGCGAGTTCACCGGTGCCGAGGACCTGGCGTCTCGGACCGGGCTCGGGGTGGAGGCGTTGGAGGGTCTGGCTGCTTCCGGCGCTCTGGAGTCGATCGGGTTGGGGCGTCGGGAGGGGATGTGGGCGGCCGGGGCGCTGGCCGAGATCGACCCCGAGCGTCTCGCCTTGTCACCGGGGGTGGAGGCGCCGGCGCTTCCCGGGATGGAGCCCGAGGAGGAGCATCGTGCCGATCTGTGGTCGACCGGGGTCTCCAACCGTCACCCGATGAGCTTTGTCCGGGATCAGATGGAGGGATGCCTCACCGCTGCCGAGGCACTCGACATGCAACGCAACGGGTCGCGGATAAAGGTGGCGGGTGTCGTCACCCATCGGCAGCGACCCGGTACCGCCAAGGGTGTCT
>CAZRID010000558.1:0-1655 GCA_964600055.1 uncultured Acidimicrobiaceae bacterium | reverse complement strand
CTCGGGCCGCCACCTTGGTCGTCATCCCGGCCGCACCGGCCCCGACCAAGGCGACCAGAATCGACCCCAGCAGCTGTGATGGTCCGAAGACCCAGAAGAGCGCAGCGAGAGGGATTAGAAAAGTCGCCGTGCTCTCGAACAACTGGCGTAGGTAGGGCGACCAATCCGCCGTCTCTCCTGACGCCAGGTTGGCCGCGAGACCCGTGTACGTATCGTCGTCGAGCGCCAGCCAGGTGTCCGGCAGGAGCGTCTGGATCGCGATCAACGCCGTGAGCCGGACGCCGAGCGCGGCGAAGAACACGGCCCGACCCGGATGGGCTTTCACCCACTTCGCCGCTCTGTGGTGGGCATGCGCAGGCCGGTCGAGGATGGGATCCACTGCTACGAAGCACTCACCCGATTGGGCAGCGACTCGAGCCAGACCTGGAACATCAGGACGTTCCACAACTGGTATGCCTGATCACTTCGCCCGGAGACATGATCCGCCCAGGCGGCTCGGATGGGATCTGCCTCCAGAAATCCCTCGTAAGACACTCGCTCGGGAGCCAGCAACTCTTCGGCCCACTCCCGAAGCGGACCTCTCAGCCATTCACCCACGGGCACACCGAACCCCATCTTCGGTCGGTCCGTGAGCTCCACGGGCACATGGCGAGCCAACACATGGCGGAGCAACCATTTCCCCTTGCCGTTACGGATCTTCATCGGGCGCGGCAGCCGCCAGGCGAACTCGACGAGACGATGGTCGAGAAGGGGCACCCGGGCCTCCAGGCCCACCGCCATCGTGGCCCGGTCGACCTTCACCAGGATGTCGTCCGGCAGGTAGGTGACCGCATCGAGGTACATAGCCCGGTCGGTGGCATCACCCGCCGTGGGCCATCTGAAGGCATTGCCGAGGCGCCCGTCGGCTTCACCGGCGGAGAGGACGACCTGGTCGGGGTCCTTCCAGTGGGACATCAGGTGCCGGTATATATCCTCGGTGTCCGTTATCGCGAGTACACCGGCAAGTTTGTGAGCGCGATCACCCGCCCTGGCCACCCGATATCGAGCCGGCAGCAAGGATGCAACCGCGTCGAACCGACCGGGCCCGATGGATCGTATCAACCCGGCGGTGCCCCGACGCACCGGTCCGGGAATCCTGAAGAGGGTCCGAGTCAGCAGACTATGGAGCCGGTAGCGGTCGTAGCCCCCGAATAATTCGTCACCGCCGTCCCCACTGAGACTCACAGTGACCGATCGGCGCGCCAACTCGGCAACCAGAAAAGTCGGGATCTGCGAGGAGTCGCCAAAGGGTTCGTCGTAGAGGGTTGGGAGTCGCGGGATCACCTCTCTCGCCTCCTCCGGGGTGACGTAGAGCTCGGTGTGGTCGGTGCCGAGGTGGTGAGCCACCGCCCTGGCGTGAACCGCCTCGTTGAAGTCGGATTCGTGAAACCCGATCGTGAAGGTCCGGACCGGGCGAGTCGACTCGGCCTGCATCAGCGCCACCACCGTCGATGAATCGATACCACCGGAAAGGAAAGCTCCAACCGGGACGTCCGCCAGCATCTGCCGGGCGACACTGTCACGAAGGAGGATCTCCAGTTGGTCCGCAGCCTCGCGGTCGGACAGATCCAACTGATCCCATCGACCGCCGTCGACCACCTCGCTAAGCGACCAGT
>CAZRID010000557.1:0-1658 GCA_964600055.1 uncultured Acidimicrobiaceae bacterium | reverse complement strand
GGTCTCGGGTGGAACTCGATGCCGGGATGAGTACCCACCACATCCTGGATCGTCTCGGCGAGTTCGAGCATGGTGACCTCTTCGGGATTGCCGATGTTGACCGGCCCGGTCTCGCTGGATAGGAGCAGGCGGAGGATCCCCTCCACCTCATCATCGACGTAGCAGAGCGAGCGGGTCTGCGACCCATCGCCGAACACGGGCAGCGGCCGATTCTCCAACGCCGCCTTGAAAAAGGCGGGGACTGCACGCCCGTCGTTGGGTCTCATCCGGGGGCCATACGTGTTGTGGGCCATCACCCCGGTTCCTGCCCAGAAGTTCTCATACCCCGGCACGCAGAAGTCGTAGACGAGTTCAGTGACCGCGACAGGCTTGATCGCCGTCACCGAGGCCCAGACTATGTCGCCTGTCGTCCGGGCGTTCAGCTTCTGCGTGACGCCGCGGTGCCAGTCGAGCGGGCTCCAAGGCGCAACATTGCTAAGGGTGAGCCGCCAGAACGGATACCTGCGGTCGCCGGTTCGTTGCTTGAATGTCGTCTCGTAGCGACCCACCGACGGGACTAGCCCGAACCTGGCGAACGCCACGATCAGATCGTCTTTGAGGGCGGTGGAAGTGGTGGAGAACTCGTGTCGTATGGCCTCGGCGAACTTCTGTCCCGAGTGCACTCCATCGCCCTGCCGGTAGCCTTCGATGAACCAACCGAGGCGAGACTTGGGAAGCCCCAGTACCCATCCCGGGATCCTCTTCTCGCCCGGAGTGAAGCCAATGCCGTCAAGGACTTCGACGATGAGCTTCGAGTGGACGAACACGGCTGAGGTCGGGTGTGTCGTCGTACCTTGGGACCAAACGACGTGGAGGCCAGTGTCTCTCTCGATGATCTTCTTGACACGCTCCAGGACCTCATCCTCACAGGCAATCGTGAAAAAGGAGTCGTGAGGATCGACCCGTATGTGGCCCTCTGCCACCAACATGCCCATCAACCACAGGAACTCATTGGAGATGCCCAGCTTGGCTGGGATCTGAGCCGCATAGCCCGACGTGTGAGGCCTGATCGTGGCGTCATCAGGGATCGGCAAACCGAGATGACGTATCACGGCCACTGGGAGGTAGGACCCGTCTCTCATCAGCCGAACTCTGGTCCAGGTCGCCGACCTGACATATTTCGCTTTCGAGCTCGTTTCCGCAGCCACCAGGTCACGAATCTCGAAACGGTGATGCCATGCGATCTCGGCAAAACTCTCATGATGCACGTCCACCGCCCAAGGGTCGTCCGAGGCACAAAGCGCGACGGTGTCCACGACCAGACGGTCCCTCTCCGGAACATGGATTTGTCTTGCGACAGCAATGCGCTCGCCGATGACCAAATCACTCGTCGTTTTGGCAACCGGACTCCCGTCCGGACCTTCGATAAAAAGGCTGTGGTCGGTGGTGACCCGGATCGACCTGCCATAACGAGTCGACACCTCCAGGCATTCTGCGTCAGTGGAATGGCCTACGAGTGCGACGGCCTCACGTGCCCCGATTCTGCCGCTTTGATCGAATCCAGGCACGGTGTAGCCCGATAGATCGGAACTCGGTGAACCGAGCCGAGAAGCCAGCACCGCGACGGGTTCTCGCCGCAACTGGCGGCCATCGTCGTAAAGGACCTGCTCGTCGGCAAG
>CAZRID010000556.1:0-1660 GCA_964600055.1 uncultured Acidimicrobiaceae bacterium | reverse complement strand
CCAAGGGAAGGGGATGTCGATGTTGAACCCGAGTGCCTGGGCAGTGACCCCGATGTCTTCGGCGCCGAGACGGACCGACAGGTCCGCAAACACCGTGTTGCAGGAGACCACGTACGCCTGGAGGAGGGTTATGGCCTGCCCGTCGTTGCACACCCCGCCGCCGGCGTTGGAGATTGTGGCGCTCGAGCCCTGAAGCTGGTACTCCTCGGGATCGGGGAACACGGTGCTCGGCTCGGCCTCACCGGTGTCGATCGCAGCCGACGCCACCACCGTCTTGAACGTCGAGCCTGGCGGGTAGATCTCCCGGGTCGCCCGGTCGTTCAGAGGCCGGTCCGGATCGGCGAGCAGGGCATCCCAGTTTGTCTGGGTGTCGGCGCCGAGCAGCGACTCGGGATCGAACGATGGCGATGAGACCGAAGCCAGGATGGCACCGGTCCTGGGGTCGATGGCGAAGATGGCCCCTTTCAGCCCTCCCAGCGCCTCGAAGGCGGCCCTTTGCAGGTCGGCATCGATGGTCATCTCGATGCTCTCCGGACGGAGATCACGACCCAGGATCACAGTGACCAGATCGCTGATGGTCAGGTCCCGCTTGGATCGCAGCTCCTGGGCATAGGCGTTTTCCAAGCCCGATGAGCCGACCAGGAACGAGTTGTAACCGACGACGTGGGCGAACGCCTGGCCCTCGGGATACTCCCGTATGAAGGAGCGAGGATCCTCGGGATCCTCCACAGATTGGGCCACAACGATGCCGTCGATAGACACGATCAGGCCTCGCTCTTTGCCCCGCTCGGCGAGTGCGGGTCGGGAGTTGCGGGCATCGGCCTTGAGGGCGTCGGCATTGATCACCTGGATCCAGGTCACCGCGACTAACAGGGCGAAGAACGAGGCGAAGATGCCGATCGACAAGCGGCGCACCGGCCCGTTCACGGTGCCTCCTCGTGGCTGATCCGCAACAGCACGGCGACAAGGATCAGGTTGCCGATCAGCGCCGAGCCCCCGTAGGACATGAAGGGCAGGGTGATCCCGGTCAAGGGGACGATGCGGACGATGCCCCCGATGATGAGGAAGACCTGCACCGCCAGGACGAAGGTGAGACCGGCCGCCAGCAGCTTGCGAAAGGTGTCCCTGCTGCGAAAGGCAATGCCGAGACCGACCGCCACCACCAGTGCGAAGAGGGCGATCACAGAGACCGTGCCGGCGAACCCGAGCTCCTCTCCGACCGCGGCGAAGATGAAGTCGGTGGACGCATTTGGGATCAGATCCGGTCTCCCCAGACCCGGTCCTGCCCCGGACAAGCTGCCGGTACCCATCGCGAACAGACCCTGGGCGATCTGGAACCCCTCGTCTTCGTAATTCTCGAACGGTGCCAGCCAGGCGATGACCCGTCGCTGGACGTGGCCGAAGGCCATGAAGGAGGCGATACCGGCCACCAGCCCGAGAAATCCCCCCGCCACCAAATATCCGGTGGTCCCGGTGGCGGCGTAAAGGAGGAGCACGAATCCGACGAAGAGGAGGAGCGAGGCGCCGAGGTCACGCTGGGAGATGAGGATGAGGACGCTTACTCCCCAGGTGATGAGGAGGGGGAGGAGCTGTCGTGGCTCGGGGAATGCGATGGGGCCGACGTGGCGTCGTGCCTCGCGCAGCGCCCGCTGATGGTCGG
>CAZRID010000555.1:0-1665 GCA_964600055.1 uncultured Acidimicrobiaceae bacterium | reverse complement strand
GGAACCGACGCCACTCTTTGAGGATCGCCACCATCCCGGCATCGAGGGCGATCACTCGTGGCCGGTCTGTCTTAGTCGGCCGGATCATCACTTCGTACCCGACTACAACAAGGGCCCTTCGAATCGTCACCGTGGCCGCATCGAAATCAAGGTCCTCCCATAGGAGCCCCAGCAGCTCACCTCGGCGCATGCCGCTGTTGACCGTTAGCTCCCACAGCGGAGACAGCCGATCGGTTTCGACACGGCGGAGGAAGGCGCCGATCTCAGACGGGCTCCAGGTCGTCCACTTGCGGGTCTTGGTGACTTTGGGTGGATTGGCCAGGTCTGCGACGTTGCGGGCCACTAGGCCCCACCGGCAGGCGTCCTTGAGCGCCTTGCGAACCACGGTGTGCGTGTAGCGGACGCTGCGATGCGACAGCGCCCCGGCACCGTTCGTTCGACCGTTGGCCAGGAGCCGTGCGTAGAGCGAGTTGAGCTGGGTGGCGCTCAGCGATTGAAGCGGAACCGATCCGAGGGTCGGCACCACCCGAGCCCGCAGGATGTTCCGATACGACAGGACCGTGGAGGGGGCCAGGGTCGGCTCCACGGCCGGCAGCCAGGTCTTGAAAAGGAACCCCTCGAGGGTTGCTTTGCTGCGATCGACCAGCTCACCGGTCTCGGCTTCACGCTGCACTCTGGCAACCTCCGCCACGGCCTTGGTCTTGGTGGCCTCGGTACCCCAGCGGCGGTCCCGAGGAGCTCCGGACGCGGCGACGTTGACCTCCCAGCGCCAAGTCGGCGATCCTCCACACTGATTGCCATCGGCCCCGACCCGCACACACTTGTTCTTACCGTCGAGCATTCTCTTGGTGCATCGCTGGCAGCTTCTGACATAAGAACCCTGTCTCATCCGTTAGCCCTTCCTTTTGCGCCGAATGTCAGCTGGCGCGTGCTGCGGTCCTTCCAGCTGGTGCATCGTTTGCAAATCAGCGCGCGCCGGCTCATGCCCTCCTCCTCGTCTTCTTGTGTTGGCCGGTGTCGCTCGATGCCGGCTGGATGTCATGTGTACCGGTTGATGACGACAGGTTCTTGTCGGGTTTGTCGAGTTGTTCCAGAATGGAGGCGACCCGTTCGAGTACTTGGCGGGCTTGCCCGAGGTCGCCGAAGGCGTCATGCAACTGGCGTCGGAGTCGAAACGCGGCACTGGCATCGAGTCGATCGGTGACGGAGTCCGCCTCAAGGTCAGGCAAGCCGGCGAGCAGGCCCTGCTCGAGGGTGTGCCGGTTGTCGGTGCGACCGAAGACGATGTCGAGCAGGGCGTCGACGGGGAGGCCCTGATCCAAGGCGTCGGGGGTGGCGAGGCGGGGATGCTCATCAGAAGGTGGTGGTGTGAACCAGAAGGCCAGTGGCACGTCAAAGGCCCGGCAGAGGGCGATCAGTTCGTCGGCGTTGAACTCTTTGACCCGTCTCCCATCGACGGATCGTTCCGCCGCTGACAGACTCGCCACTGACCACCTCACACCCAGAAACCGGATAAGCAATTCGACGGTTTGTTCCTGGGTCAATCCTTGCTGTTTACGAATCCGGGCCAGGTTGTAGGCCACCAACTGGTTGGCGGTGTAGAGAGCGGTCATATGCAGATTCTCTTCCATCAACGTAGATCAACGTAGAACGTCAATAATCTGT
>CAZRID010000554.1:0-1669 GCA_964600055.1 uncultured Acidimicrobiaceae bacterium | reverse complement strand
ATAAGTGCTGTTCTCGGCCACTCGACGAACGGTGCGTTAGAAGCCCTGATCGGGTCGGTCTGCAAGGACGCGGCCGGCGAGGTTCTCGTACGCCAAAGCAACGTTCGGCCGACTCATTCGCTGGCCCACGCGGGAGGCCGCGAGAGAGGCGGCCTTCAATTCGGAGGGGTGCGTCAGGTATCGCTCGATAACTCGGGCTATGGCCCGCGGGTCGCGATGGGGCACGACCGAACCCCCGCCATCGGCCAGCATCTCGATCGCATGTGGAAAGGCTGTGGCCACCACTGGCAACCCCGCCCCGACAGCATCGATGAGGACGCCGGGTGTGACCTGCTCAGTCGTGCCGTAGGAAAGCAACGCGAGATCTGCCTGGCTGATAAGCGACCACGGTCGGCAGTGGAGAGGTATCCGTCTTCCATCTGCACCATGTCGTCGACTCCGAGTGGTCGAATCAACCCGTCGAGTTGGTCTCTATACGACTCACCCTCTCGCCGCTTCACCCTGGGGTGGGTTGCCCCCCGGATCACTAAGCGCGGGAGCGGATCGAGATGTCGGAGCAGAGCCATGGCCCGGATGCCCCATTCAATACCTTTACCTGGGCCGACTAGAACCCCAGGTCACGATTGTCGGCCTTCTCCCTAAATGTGCGACCTCCATGTCCCTCGAAAAGGCGTGAGCGCCATGAGGTATGACGTGGACCTTGGATTCATTGACATTGTGGCCCCCGAGCAGCCGCGCCCGTGCGGCTCGGGACATGACCACCACCGTGTCTGACATGGCTCCTAACTCCTCCAGGATCCTCCGTTGGCTCGCCGTCGGCCGACCCCGGACGGTGTGAAGCATTGTCGCTATCGGAAGGGGAGAAGCTTCTCATAGGTCGAGCACGCTCCACCCGTCATCGGGTCCGAAGATTCCAAACTCGTGTTGGATCCATAACAAGTCATGGCTGGGGGCAGAATGGGCCAGCACCCCCACCCAGTTGACGGAGCCGGGCGTACTCTCAGCAGCAATCTCCGGATCGAGGCACACCGAATTGTCACCGGGCGGAAGAAGGCGAACTACCCCGACGCCGTCTCGCTCTCCGCGTATACGCCATAGGGCAGCCACCAAGGAATGACTGAAATTCGCGATTCCGCAAAGGGTGGGCGGATAGGTGCTCACGAAGAGCAGCCGGGGCCTGGTGAATGAATCAACGATCAAGGCCTGCCTACTTCCCATTGCCATCGTGGCGAAATATTCTTCGCCAGAACAGAGCCAAAGGTCCCTCCACTGCCAGACTTGGCGGAGTCGAACGGCGCTTGATTTGGGTTTGGATTGGGGTGATTAGGCCCTGCAATGATGATTCGTTGCGTGAGGGCACAACAGCCATCTCAACCGCAGGAGTGACTCCTTAAGGGATCGTCGCACCTGCACCACTTCGTCATTCCATAAGTTTGAACTAGATCAGGCGATCAGTTCGGCGCGACCACCACTTTTAGCTCCCCTCCGCATTTGTCGGGTTTCCTGAATCCATCAGATTCCCTCAGGTTCGCAGGAAGGGACCTCTGCGAGGTCTATGACAAGCCTCAGGTCGTCTGAGGAAAGCACCCTGAGCTGCCGAGTTGAGGGAGGGAGTATCGACGGGGCGAATGTCCCCGACTACTTTGATCGTGTCCCATCCGTGCTGAAA
>CAZRID010000553.1:0-1671 GCA_964600055.1 uncultured Acidimicrobiaceae bacterium | reverse complement strand
GAAGGTGGAAAGGCCCGACCGATTCCAGCGGTAGCCCGTTGGGGGCCGGAACCCTGATGCCGACAGCCAAGGCGAGACTCCAGTTCCCCGTGGCTGTGGGAGCGGATTAGCTCCACAAAAGGGATGATCCCCGCCTGTGATCACACCTGGATCGGGACGGTCAGGATGTATACGACACCGGCGACGAGCAGCACGATCGAAAAGCCCAGCATCATGTTCTGGCCGATGCGGCTCCTCATCTTGGTGCTGAGACCAGCGAAGAGGAATATCCCGGCAAAGATGATCGTGCTCAGCACGTACTTGTCGTCGTTGTCATCGGCAGCATGCGCCAGCGCCGCCTTGTCGTCTGCGACCTGCTGAAGCCTGTCCGCCTCGGCTTCCTCGGCGACCTGGTACTCGTCCATGGCGAATGGGGTAGGCGGGGCATCGGGGCTGATAAATGGGCGGGTTGCGAGCCACGCGTCCATCGCAGTCCGGAACTCCGGCCGAAACCGCGGATAGAGGAGCCCCGACAGGGTGGCCGGGTCAGGCTGGTAGCCGTCGGTCACATCGATCTCACCGGCGGCGAGCTCCCCGTGTGCCGCCTCCAGCCACGCGATGAACGTGGAGACATCGACCTCCGAAAGCTGGCCGGCGCGAGTGAACGCGCGTGTCGATTCGGTGCGGGCCGCGGCCGCCTCGCTCAACGAGAACGACATGGTGTCACCCCACTGGTCGCTCTGAAAGGCAGACCACGCTGTGGCCAGCGCGGCGAAGGCCATCACGATCGTGGCCACGATGTCGATCCAGTCGATCGACTCGGAATGTGGTGCCGGAGTCGATGTCTGAGTTTCTGTGGATGCGATCACAGCCCCGCCCCCCGTTCCGACCATGTCATGTTGTGGGCCTCCGCGTGGCGATCCAGTTCATACCCTTGCCCCTTCGATCAGCCGTCACTGCTTTCGCCGTACGGGCGTCCCTCCGTTCCGTCTCGGAGACGCATTGAGGGAAACCGCCTGGTGAGCGTCGGTTTCCTCGGCTCCGCGGGTAGGACTCGAACCTACAACCTATGGATTAACAGTCCCTCTGCAACAAGCCCCTGACCAGGGAGATTATAGGAATCCACGGTCTCTGTTTCACAGCCGCTGCACAGGGATTCCGAGATTCGGTGTTATGTGCCGGCCAGGGTCGCCCACGGACATCAGCCAGGACAGAATACGCGGCTCAGCGCGGTAACCGGCAGGACTCCGTCACTGGCCGTGTGAGGCGAACGCCTCGGCGAGACGCTCGTCGAGAAAGCGGTCGATGTCTGACGGGCGGTAGAGAACCTTTCTGCCGACGCGAATCCCGAGCGCTCCTGGTTTCTCACCGCGGTGGCGCTGGGTGTAGAGGGCACTGGGAGTGAGCCGCAGATAGTCAGCAGCCTCTTTCAGTGTGAGCAGCGGTTCTGGCATTCGACGCCTCCGGGTCCGGGCGCGTGGTCTTCAATCTCCTACACAACTAAGGGGCGGAATGAAGCCGGTTTCGCGACACAGGCTCAAAGGCGGGCGGGTCGGGGCATGGCATCCGGAACGATCCGCCGACCTTGGCGAGCCACCACCCAGCGTGGTGAGCATTCCATCCGACGCCGCCCTGGAGGTGCCGATAGCGCGCACCTCCTGAAATGCTCGTTATCCGCCCAGAATTGTTGAT
>CAZRID010000552.1:0-1680 GCA_964600055.1 uncultured Acidimicrobiaceae bacterium | reverse complement strand
TAGCTCGGCTCCGCGATGCCGGAGTGAGCTTCCGCAACGACATCGTCACCGGCCCCGGCGGCCGCCAGATCTTGCTCGAAGACCCCTCCGGCAATGTCGTCGAGCTCTTCCAACCCGCCGGCACCTGATCGCCGCGTGCCCGACTCGGACCCACCGTCCGCAAGGCCCATCAGGCAAGACACCGGCCAACTGAGAAACGGGACGTCTGTCCGGGGCCGCCCGACCCTTTGGAATCGACCGTATCTCGGTCGAACATGTTCCCTTGCGTTGGAGAAGACCGGGGTTGCGCCCAGCATGGTCGAAATGATCCCCGATTGCAGTGTCGCGAACCCCACCGACACCTTCGAATCCAGAATCAACAAGCGCGACGAGGTTCCTAAGAGTCGGGCCCTTTGGGGAGGTTCAAAGAGAAGGTGCCCCATCCCCCCTGGTGCCGGTAGGTGAGCTCTCCCCCCATCATCTCAGCCAAGCGCCGAGAGATGGACAATCCCAATCCAACCGACGGGGCGAGACCCTGGACGCGCTGCGACGCGTAGAAAGACTCGAAGATCAGCTCTCGTTCGTCATCAGGAATCGGCTCACCGTTGTCTGCTACCTCGATCGTCACCTGAGCCTCGTCCGTGATGGTGGACACGCGTATTTGGGGACCACCATGCCGGATCGCGTTCATGACCAGGTTCCGTACGATCTGACGCACGCGAAGCGGGTCTGCCATGGCCACCGCAGGCCCCGCCTGCCACTCGATCCGGCTACTGAGATTCTTGTCGAACGACGAGGTGAGCTTTCCGAAGAGCGTTTCGACACTGACCGGTTCTCGGAGAATATGCAGAGAGTCGCGGTCGATGCGAGCCGCAACTAGCAGGTCTTCGACCAGCATCGACAACTCACGAGCCTGATCGACGACGGATCCCAACAGATTGCGACGGTCTTCCTCGGCAAGGTTGTCCCACTGGATGTCTAGCTCTTCGGCAAAGCCGAGGACGCTGGTAAGCGGGGTCCGTAGCTCATGGCTGACCGCGGCGACAAAACCGTCTTTCAAAGCCAGTTGCTGGGTGAGATGCCCGTTGATGCGCATTAGCTCGACCGTCCGTGCGGTGATGATTGATTCCAGGTTCTCGTTCGATTCGATCAGGCTTCGGTTGGCCTCCTGATAACCCCGGTATGCCATCTCGAAGGGTGCGACCACCTCCTGGGTGATTGCAGTGATGCGTGCGATCTCCTCAGCGGTGACCGGCTCGGCGGCATCGGCGCCGAGGAGCATCGTGATCGAGGCGGTGTGCATTGAAAAGATATCGAGCAACGAGACACCGTCCTCGAGGGCGCGGCGTCCCCACTGGTAGGCGCGGCTGAGTTGCTCTCCGAGGTCCTCAGATCGCGCGGAAGCCAACAGTTCTCGGTAGGTCTCGGTGCCCACATTCGGGATCATGTGGACTCTCTGATCCAACGCGAGACCAGGACCAAGGCGTCGTCAGAGGTGTGACCAAATCCGGCCAGCACACGATTGGCGCTGGTCTGAACGGTCTGCGTCGGACTCAATACTTGCTGATAGCTGCTTTGGATGCCGTCGGTGGCCATCACCAAGAGGTCGCCATCCTGCAGGTCTAATGGCCTCGGTCGGAGCGGCGGAATCTGATAGCCGACAACCCCGCCCCGCATGACCAGGGTGTCGGATTGGCCCCA
>CAZRID010000551.1:0-1681 GCA_964600055.1 uncultured Acidimicrobiaceae bacterium | reverse complement strand
ATCGGGCGCCGGGTCGCTCAACTCCTGGCCGGTCTCGGATTCGGCTCGATCCTCGTTGCCGACCCTTACCTCTCTCCGGAGTCGGTTTTGGGCTCCGGCGTGACGTTGGCCGGTCTCGATCGGCTCCTCGCCGAATCTGACGTCATCTCCCTCCACAGCCCACCTACGGGTGACCGTCCGCTCATCGGAGCGCCCCAACTCGCTGCGATGAAGACTGGCTCCGTTCTCGTCAACACGGCCCGTGGAGCGCTCGTCGACACCACCGCTCTCGTCGAGGCTCTGGCCCAGGGGCCGCTGGCGGTGGCCGCTCTCGACGTCTTTGACCCCGAGCCGCCCGACATCGGCTTGTTCGAACCGGTTTCGGACTCGGTGATCCTGACTCCTCACATGGCCTGGTACACCGAGGAGACCGAGTTGGACCTTCGACGTCAGGGCGCCGCCGAGGCCAAGCGCATCATCGAAGGTGAGACGCCCCTTAACTCGTTGGTCGTCCCTCACATGGAGAGGACCTCATGATCCGATCGATCTACGATCTCGCCGCCCCTGAGGTAGCCGAGCTCATCTCACGTAGCGGGACCGTGGTCATGCCCTTCGGCAGCATCGAGCAGCACGGGCCCCATTTGCCCTGTGGGACCGACACGATGGCGGCCGAGTTGGTGGCAGGCGCCTTGGCCGATCGTCTCGACGCCCTCGTGGTACCGGCCGGCCAGTATGGGGTGACCCCAATTCACGCCGGGCACCCGGGCACGATCTCCCTGGACCGAACCGTCTTCGAGGCATACGTGTCCAACCTTTGCCGGGAGCTGGCGTCGCTCGGGGTGCGAACCTTCGTCTTCGTCAACTGGCACGAAGGCAACATCGCCTCTCTCGACGCCGTCGCCACCGATATCCAGAGCCGTCTCGGCGCCGGTGTGGTCACGGCACAGGCCTGCTACACGGCGCAGCGCATCTACGCCGAAAAGGGTGGGGAGCTGACCCATGGTGGGGGGATCGAGACCCTCGCCGTCCTGGCTTACGACCCCTCGCTGGTGCATTTCGATCGGGTGACCGAGCCGAGCCGTCCCGACGGAGCCGACGAGCTCGACGCCATGCGGCGGTCCCGCGAGGTGTACGGCTACATCACCGATGTCACTGAGATCGCCGACGACGGCTGGTACGGCAACCCGGCCTGGGCGACCCAGGACGAGGCTGACGCCTTCGCCGACGTCGTTGCCGAGCAGATCGAGTCCTCGGTCGGTTCGATCCTTGCCATCAGAAGGAGCACATCGTGACTGTGGTCAACGGAGATGACATCGTCTACCAGGACCGTCCCACCCGACTTTCCGCCGACCCGTTCGCCTCCTCTGGCCGAGGAGAGTCGAGCGCTCGGCAGGTGATTCTGGAGCCTGTCCCACAACGGACCCCTCACCTCCACCCTCACAGCGAGGAGGTGGTCTTCGTCGCCGAGGGGCGAGGCGAGGTCTGGATCGACGGCGTCCGACACCCGGTGCAGGCCGGCTCATGGGTTCGGGTTCCCGCCGGGACCCCCCACGCCACGATGGCCGCCCCCGGTGAGCCCATGAGGCTGATCTGCTTCTTCCCGCATGACGATCTGGAACAGAACATCGAGGAGCTCGATCTGTTGCTCGATGGGCCCGAGGAGGAGAAACATGAGTGAGACAGTGCGTCTGGCGTCCATCGG
>CAZRID010000550.1:0-1685 GCA_964600055.1 uncultured Acidimicrobiaceae bacterium | reverse complement strand
TCGTCGACACCAACAGCCCCGGGCTCGATTGGAGCCCGATCGAGACCCTGGGCCACTGGCCGCTGGGCACGGCGATGCTCTACTTCACGGACGTCAGGGTCCCCAAGACGCGGATGCTGGGCACCCTGCACGAGGGTTGGGGCGATCTCGGTGTCTATCTCCGCTACGAACGACTCTGTCTCTCGGCGGCCCGCACCGGGGCGTCGGCGGCGGCACTGGCCGACTCGGTTGCATATGCCATGGAGCGCAAGCAGTTCGACCAGCCGATCTCGAAATTCCAGGCGGTGTCTCATCGTCTCGCCGACATGCAGACGATGGTCGAGATCTCACAGATGCTGGTCTACCGCTACGCCTCGCGTCTGGACCGGGATGTTGCGACCACCCGGGACGCCGCGATCCTCAAGCTCTACGCCTGTGAGGCCTACAAGCAGGTGGCCGACATGGGACTCCAGGTCCTCGGTGGCTATGGATACACCATGGAGTACGACCTGCAGCGCCATTTCCGTGAGTCCAGGCTGGGTGTGATCGGGGCCGGTACCTCGGACATTCAGCGCAACATCATCGCCAAGACCATGGGTCTTTGAATGCCCGTCATCACCGAGGAGGCACGTCGCTGGGCGGACCGGGAGTACCCCAGCTTCGAATTCCTGGTCACCGCCACCGACATCGCCAAGTTCGCCTACGCCACCGGGGAGACAAACCCGATCCACTACGACCGTGAGGCTGCGGTGGCCGCCGGCTACCCCGATGTGGTCGCCCCTACCCTCTTCACATACGTGGTCAGGATGCACGCCTCGGCACTCGTATCCCCCGACCAGCTCGAGCCCGATGGATCCCCAACCGCCGATGTTCCGCCGCTCCCCACCCGGCGAGCCATGGCCGGCGAGACCTCGGTCGTGCTTGGCGAATCTGTGGTTGCCGGTGACACGGTCACGGTCGATAAACGCCTCGCCGGCATGTACGAGAAGGAGGGGCGGAGCGGGCCTCTGGTCTTCGTCGAAATGGAGTTCACCTTCAGCAACCAGCGTGGTGAGATAGTGGCCCGGGAGAACTTCACCAGGATCTACCGATGAGCGGGCTGCCCGATGCCGGCGCCGAGGTGCCGATCCAGGTGCAGGCCCCGACCGCTCTCGACCTGTTCATGTTCAGCGCATCGTCGTGGCTGCTCCACCGCATTCATTACGACACTCCGTTCACGACCGAGCACGACGGTCACCCGGCGCTGTTGATCCACGGCCCGCTCCAGGGGGTCTATCTGGTCCAGGCGGCTGAGTCGTGGTTGGGAGACCGGGCACGGCTGCGATCGATCAGCTACCGACACCTTTCGCCCGCCTATCTCGGAGACGAGCTCGAATGTGGCGGCAGCGTGACCGGGGCCGACGACGAAGGAGTCGATCTCGACCTCTGGGTGCGCAAGACCGACGGGACGATCACAACGACAGGAAAGGCCAGGTTCGAGAAGTGATTCCCCCCTCCCCGCCTCCGGCGGTACTCCCCCCTTCGGGGGGAGAAACGGTCGCCACGTTTCCTCCCCCGGAGGGGGAGGTGGCCCGAAGGGCCGGAGGGGGATCAACCGCCGCACGCAAGAATTCCTCCCTCCCCGCCTCCGGCGGTACTCCCCCCTTCGGGTGGAGAAACGGTCGCCACGTTTCCTCCCCCGGAGGGGGAGGTGGCCCGAAGGGCCG
>CAZRID010000549.1:0-1694 GCA_964600055.1 uncultured Acidimicrobiaceae bacterium | reverse complement strand
AAGGTGCCCTCATCGTCGGGACTCCGCTCCTTGAGGTGCTGGTGGATGTGCTCGACGAGATAGGGGTACTCGTCGACGGGTAGCTCCCGGAGGAAACTCGCCGCCATGTCCGGAAGCTTCTCGGGTTCGATCTCGATTTGCACCTGCCACAGCGTGAACCCGGTGATGTGGCTGTCCAGGGCGTGGTAGGCGAGATCGGTCGTATCGGCCGAAAAGCCCGCTTGCCGAAGGCATCCGAGGAGCCCGTCCATGTATCGCCACCGCGAGGGGAGGGCCCCGGTTGCCGACAACATGAGGCTGGCCGCCCACGGGTGGTGCACCAGAACGTCGTGGGCTGAGATCGCGGTTCTGCGAATGGCCGCTTTCCAGTCCGTCCCGGGCGAGGCCAGCTCGAACTCGCCCACGACGATGTCGACGATGCCGTTGAGGATCTCGTCTTTGTTCGCCACGTGGTTGTAGAGCGACATCGCCTCGACCCCCAGCGCCTGGCCGAGCTTGCGCATGCTGAGGGACTCGATCCCGGCTTCATCGGCGAGACCGATCGCGGCGCGCAGCACCCGGTCCCTGGTCAGGGGGACCCGCGGCTCGGAGGGCGGGGCCGGTTGGGTCGCCATGCGGTCCTCGTTGGCGGGCTTGACAGACTTACGCCGTACGTCTAACGTGGGCATTCGAGCTTACAGTGTACGTCAGGAGTCCCATGAAGGCCATCGTTTACCGTCGATACGGCTCGCCCGATGTCCTGGCCCTCGAGGAGGTCGACAAGCCGGTCGTGAGGGACGGCGACGTGCTGGTACGCGTTCACGCGGCTGCCGTGAACCCACTCGATTGGCACCTCCTGCGGGGCCTGCCGTACGTCGTTCGCCCAACCGCCGGGTGGCTGAAGCCGAAGCGCAACATCCCCGGGGTGGACGTGGCCGGAGTCGTCGAGGCCGTCGGCAAGGACGTCACCCAGGTCCAGGTCGGTGACGAGGTGTACGGCGAGAAGAGCCGGGCCTGCGCCGAGTACGTCTGCGGTCCCGAGAAGCTCTTCGTGCGCAAGCCCGCCAACCTCACGTTGGAGCAGGCGGCCGCGGTGCCCGTCGGGGCGGTCACCGCCCTGCAGGCTCTGCGCGACAAGGGACAGGTCCAGCCGGGACAGAAGGTCCTGATCAACGGCGCGTCGGGTGGTGTCGGGACGTTCGCTGTGCAGCTCGCGAAGGCCTTCGGGTCCGATGTCACCGGCGTGTGCAGCACGCCCAACGTGGAGCTGGTCCGATCCCTGGGCGCCGACCACGTCATCGACTACACCCGGGAGGACTTCACCCGGGGCCGCTCGCGCTACGACCTGATCATCGACAACGTGGGTAACCACTCATTGCTGGCACTCAGGCGCGTCCTCGCCCCGACCGGGAACCTTGTGCTCGTGGGTATCGACCCGTCGCAGGGCAACTGGATCGTACCAATCGCTCGAATCCTCGGTGCCCAGCTGCTGTCGCGATTCGGGGGCCGGAAGCTCGTCACGCTTCTGACCGACATGAAGCGCGAGGACCTGCTGCTCCTGAACGAGCTCATCGAAGCCGGCAAAGTGACGCCGGTCATCGACCGGCGCTACCCGTTGAGCGAGGTTCCTGACGCCATCCGCTACCTGGAAACGATGCGCGCCCGGGGAAAGGTCGTCATCACCGTAGCCGGACCTGCGGCCTGAAGCCTTCGCT
>CAZRID010000548.1:0-1716 GCA_964600055.1 uncultured Acidimicrobiaceae bacterium | reverse complement strand
GTGGTGTCCTCGGCATCTCCACCGCCGCCACAGGCGGCGATTACGAGCGCAAGGACGGCCAGGAGCGCGAGAAGCTTGGGGCCTCTCATAGTTTTCATGTTTTTCCCTTCCTCCATTTGTTAATGGACGACGGGACAGGAGCCCCGCCGTTATGGCGACTTTAGACCCAATTTCTCGCTCAGTCACGAAAGAACGGCCCTCAGATGACCTTCGGATTGCGTACCGTTGGCACGTGGTCTCGGCACCGAGAGTCGTTGAGGATGGGCTGGAGGCCCCGGATCGAAAGACCGACGGGCCTCCCTGGGGTTGGCTCGCTGCCGGGCTTTTGATCGGTGTCGGGTTATCGGTGCTGTTTCTGCGGGTCGACGTCACCTCTCCCCCGACCGCATACCCCACGGAGACGACGGTCACCGGCCAGGGCAACGACAACGTTCAGGCCGGCATCACCGACGTCGTCGATGGGTTTCCCGATGGGCTGATCTCGACCGTTCGAGCCGACGGCCGAAGTCTGGAATTGTTGATCTGGCCGCTGCGAGGTGAGTTCTACGAGAGGGCAATCCCGGTCGGATCATCGACTCCCCCGGGCCCGGTCTCGTTCGACATTTCCGGGAGTCGTCTGGCTACTGTCCTGCCGCTCCCCGACCGGCCATTTGGAATGCTCTATGCCGGAGTACCTGAGATCGCGCCGATCATCGATGTCGACGTGACCGGGTTTGCCTGGCACGACTCGAGACCCCACGCTCTGTCCTACACCACATTCGCCGATGGCGAGTTGCTGCTTTGGGCCAGCCGTGACACCCGGGGGAAGCCGGAATTGGTTGCCAGATCGGTGGGCATCGAGGGTCATCTCGCTGCCTGGGGCGACTGGGGTTATGCCGTCCAGGATGACACCCAGGATTCCATAGTCCTGTTCACCGATACCGGTGAGATCAAGGACACGCATCCGGGGTGGGTCCTCGACTCGTACGGCACCGGGTGGCTGGCAATCGATAACGACGGCGTCAGCCTGCTCAGCGCCGGTGGAGGGGTGCGGGGTCTCGATCGCGAGGGGTTGGACGGGAATTTCACTGCGGGCCAGTTCTCGGACGACGGGGACTTCCTGGCCCTGCTCACCTCGGATCGAATCCTGGTCGTCTCATTGGAGGACGACTCCGAGCTCATCGAGTCGGGAGGAGGATCAGGGGTGCCACAGATAACGTGGAGCTCGGACGGGCGTTTCGTCATGTATCCCGGTCAGCGCGGGATTTGGGTGATCGACACCTCCAACGGGGCGATCCACCAGATTCTCGAGACCCACACCTTTACCGGGCTCGGGATCCTGCCCCTCTCCGAGTCCTAACCTCCTTCGATGGCCAAGTTTCATCTGCTCAGCGCCGGTTACGGAGGGGGACGAGTCGCCTCCACGGTCTCGCTCGTGGAGTCCGGATCCTCTCTGGTGGTCATCGACCCGGGCATGGTGTCGTCGACCTCGGTCATCCTCGACCCGATCAGGAGGTTGGGTCGGGAGCCCGCGGATGTCACCGATGTCGTCCTCTCCCATCATCACCCCGATCACACCATGAACACGGCCCTCTTCCCCAACGCGAGGGTTCACGACTACTGGGCCATCTACAGGGACGACATGTGGACGTCCCGACCCGCCGAGGGATTCGAGGTCGCCGACGGTGTGACACTTTGGGAGACCCCCGGGCACACGGCGCAGGACATCACGACCAT
>CAZRID010000547.1:0-1718 GCA_964600055.1 uncultured Acidimicrobiaceae bacterium | reverse complement strand
CAGAGCACTAGCGTCGCCCGTAGTGGCGCTCTGGCCCCAGCATCTGAACATCGACAACCACCTTCTCCGGCAGCGGCTGGCCGAGGGCAGGGGAGATCGGGTCGCTCTCCGTCTCGATGAACGGGATGTGACCTACGCCGAGGTGGACCGAGCCGCCTCCGGCTTCGCCGCTCTATTGGCCGAGCGGGGAGTCGGTTCGCAGGATCGGGTGCTGATCGTGATGCCCGACGGGCTGGAATACGTCGCCGCCTTGTTCGGGGTGCTCCGTCTCGGAGGGGTCGCCCTCCTTTTGAATCCCGGTCTCACCCCGAGCGATCTGGGCGGGATCGCCGGGCTGGCCCGGGCCGCTGCGGTCGTGGTCCATCTGGATCATCTGGACTCATTCCATCAGGCCATGGACGCCCACGAGCAGACGTTGCCGCCCGAGGTCGTCGTGGACGAGGGCTTCGAACTTCCCGACGCCGACTTGCCGACCCATGACACTGCTGCCTCGGATCCGGCGTTGTGGGTCTTCTCCGGTGGCACCACCGGTCTCCCCAAAGCCGTGGTCCAGACGCACCGCTCGTTTGCCAACACCACCGAGCTCTACGGCAAGGGGACACTCGGGTTGACCGAGGACGACGTGACGATCGCTGTTCCCAAGCTCTATTTCGGCTACGCAATGGGCGCGAATCTCTTCTTCCCGTTCTCGGTGGGCGCCTCGTCGGTGCTTTTCGAGGAACATCCCACCCCGGAGGCGCTGTTCGCTCGGATCGCCCGGCATCGCGCCACGGTGCTGGTCAACGTGCCATCTGCCATAAACCAGATGCTCGCCCACCCACAAGCGTCGAAGCAGGACATGTCTTCGCTCCGCGTGGCGACCTCGGCGGGTGAGGCGCTGCCCGACACGCTCTATCACCAATGGAAGGACAGATTCGGGGTTGAGCTGCTCGACGGTCTGGGCACTGCCGAGATGTGGCACATCTTCGTCTCAAACCGGATCGGTGATGTCCAGCCCGGGACTCTGGGCAAGGTGGTCCCCGGGTTCGAGATCAAGGTCTGTGACGACGATGGCGAGGAGGTCCCGACCAAGGAGGTGGGGCGGCTCTGGGTCAGGGGCGACTCGCTCGGATTGGGCTATTTCGAGAATCCGCAAGCGACGGCCGAGGCATTCCGCGGGGATTGGTTCGCCGGTGGCGACCTGGTCTCGATCGACGACGACGGTTATGTCACTCACCGGGGCCGTGCCGACGACGCGATCAAGATCAAAGGCAAATGGTTCCGGCCCCAAGAGGTGGAGTCCACACTCCTCGATCATCCGGCGGTCAGGGAATGCGCCGTCGTAGCGGTGACCGACGCTATCGGTTTGTCCAAGCCGGTTGCCTTCGTCGTGGCTGAAGGGGTGACGGAGCAGGAATTGACAGACTGGGCACTGGAACATCTCGAGGCTTACAAGCACCCGAGACGGGTCTATTTCGTCGACCGGCTCCCTCAGACCCACCTCGGCAAGGTCGATCGCGGGGCGCTGAAGAAGTTGGCCGAGTGAAGAGTCCCCCTCCTGCCCTGGCGGGCCACCTCCCCCTTCGGGGGAGGAAACGTGGCGTCCGTTCTCCCCCCGCAGGGGGAAGCACCCCGAAAGGGGGAGGGGGGATCTGTTTCTTCAGCCGCCGAGGGGAAGGGGCTCCGGGGGAGGAAACGTGGCGTCCGTTCTCCCCCCGCAGGGGGAAGCACCCCGAAAG
>CAZRID010000546.1:0-1720 GCA_964600055.1 uncultured Acidimicrobiaceae bacterium | reverse complement strand
ATCGGGCCTCAGACATAAGCACTGCCACGGCCTCTCACAACGGCCGTCCTAGGTGCGCGGCTCGCTTGCCTGGGAATCGAAGGCCGGGTGGCGACTGATCCGGCGGCTGGCTACCGCAATTGTGCTTCGGTTTGTCCCGGGCCGGGTTCGAGCGGTGTCTTTAGAGGTAACAATGCGAGAAAGGAGCCCGTTGGACGACGAGATCGAGATGGAGCTGGCAACCGACGCCTCAGTGGTCGCTGAGCTTTATGGTCCGCTCCGCCGTTTCGCCGCCGTGACCGCACCGGTCGAGTCCGATCCCGACGACCTCGTCCAGGACGCCCTCGAACGGGCTTTGCGTCGCGGTCCGTTGTCATCCCTGGAGAACCCGAGGGCGTATCTCTTCAGAACCATCCTCAACGGGGCTTCGAATCAGAGGCGCGGGTCGGGTCGGGCTCGCCGAGCCCTAAACCGCTTGGCGGAACCAGACGGCGCCCTGCCGTCATATCCGAGCGACGTGTCCGAGCTACTTCGGATCCCGGCTCGGCAACGAGCGATGTTGTTTCTCCGAGAGGTCGAGGGATTCACCTACCCGGAGATCGCCGTGTTGCTCGGGATCAGCGAGGCATCGGTGCGGAAGGCCTCACAACGAGCTAGGGCCCAGCTCAGGATCGACTTGCGAGAAGGTGATCAGCGATGACCCGGCTTCAGACGGCGTTGGAGACCCTCGCGTCTCGAGGTAGCCCCCGGGGGGCCGACAAGGTATTCCACGATGCAACAAGGAGAAGTTCCATGACGAGTCAAACCATCGGTGCGTTGCAGGGAAATCGCCGCATGCGGGCCTTTGCCGCCTTCGTGGTTGTTGTGGCGATCGGGATCGGGACCGCCATCCTGTTTCGCTCCACCGGCACCTCCGTCGAGCCGGCCACCGACAACTCCCAGACATTGGCTCCACAGGTCACCTTGCCACCTGTCGCCGACCCCGGCGTGCCTGTGACAGTCTTGGCCGGAGGTGAGTTGAGCTATTTCCGATACCTCCCTGACATCGATCTTGCATGGCGCGATTCCCCGCAAGGTTCCGAGATCTGTTGGACGACTCCAGCCGGAAGTGATTGCACCCGGGACTTTCCGGTGCCGGAAACAGTCGTGATTCCGACCGTGGGCCAAGTCGTTGTGCTCACGACTCCCGGACCGACAGCGATAGAGGTTGAACTCTCCAACGGGCAGGTCGTCGTTGGTGAGGTCGTAATTGCTGACAGCATCGGGCTCGGGTACGTCAGGGTGGCGCTACCGGAGGGTGTGACCGTGGTCTCGGCCACGGTTTCCGATTAAAGACATACTCAGTACGGGAACGCTGTCGAGGTGTCAAGGTCGACGAGTGCGATCCCGATGACCTTCGCTAGCGCCACTTCCGTCTGCTCCACAAGAGCAACCCCAGCCGAGACGACCACCAGCCGGAATCGGCGGGTGAAGTGGACGACCATCAGCGGGGGACGAAAGGCGAGCAGGAGACCGACGACGCCCAACACGAACCCACCAGCTGCCCACAGTAAAGCAACGGTGGGGCCGACTTCACAGGCCATTCGGTCAGCAGACGCTCGACAGGGATGCGCAGTAGTAGCACCCGTAAGCCCATCCGAGCGGGGGCCCATTCTCGACGTGGCCTGACTACCTCACGCGGCTACCAGCCATGCCTCCCAAGGATCGCGTGTACTTGGGGTTGAAGTCGCCCCTCCGACAC
>CAZRID010000545.1:0-1724 GCA_964600055.1 uncultured Acidimicrobiaceae bacterium | reverse complement strand
CACGAGCAGATGGTTCACCTGGCCGAAGAGAACCCGAGCGTGGCAATCGTGCAGGCGTACCGCCTCCAAGGGTCGACGGTCGCCGGAGATGGAGTGCCGTACCCCAGCACTGTGATGTCAGGACGCGATGCGTGCCGGCTCTGGCTCCTCCCAGGTAGACCATCGATGTTCGGTGCGCCCACGTCCGTGCTGTACAGGTTGGACATCTACCGGAGCCGGCACTCCTTCTACAACGAATCGAACATTAGCGCTGACACGGAGGTGTGTCTTGAGTTCCTCGAGCACTGGGACTATGGCTTTGTCCATCAGGTGCTGACGTACCAACGGATGCGCTCGGGTTCGGTCATGAGCCACATGGATCGCCTCCGAACAGATCTCCCTGCTCGGCTCTACGAACTCGTCACGTACGGTCCGAAGTACCTGAACCGGGATGAGCTGGACCGAGCGATCGACGCGCAGGTCCGGGAGTACTACCTGGTCCTGGGCCGGGAGGCCCTCCGACGGCGGGATAGCGAGTTCTGGGACCTCCACCGGTCCAAGCTCGCCTCCCTTGGGTATCCGATGAGCACGCGCCGGATCGCCACCGGTGCCGTCAGGTACCTGCTCGACCTCGCGCTCAATCCCGGGTTGACCGCCAAGAAACTGGCCCAGCGTCGCCAGCGAGACGCATGACAACGGGCCAAGTCTCGGCCCCGCATCCTGAACGGCAATCCGGAAGCGAGCGTCGGTGCCGTTGCCCAAGGCTCATCGTCGCAGGTCATCGGGCAGAGGGTCCCCTGTTGTCAGGCTGAGGTGAGACACGGGCAGTAGCCCGACGTTGTCTTCAGTCGAAGGCTCCGAGTCGGTCGGTGCCAGACGGCAACGCAGCCTTCAGCCTCGGGTGCGTCCTCCGATAGATCCACGGTACGGCCCGTAACGGCCCGGTGTGGTCTGGGGTGGTTCGTCGTAGTCCCTTGGCGGTCGGGCAGAGGTACGCATGGCTCAGTGCGCCCATCTGCCATGCAGGCTATGGTCCCCACAGCGCCTCTATCAATGTGTGGCTGACCGCCATTGACTGGCCGGTCTCCACGAAATAGCACACCCGTCGCGAGGCGGGGCCGCAAAGCCACGGGGCTCTCGAAGCCAGCCGGGTTGCCGAATGGAGACAGAGTCGAATGTTCTGGAATGGTTCCGGCTGGGTCGATGGTCGATCCGCCGCGCTTGCATCGCCCACTCCCCACCGACGCCGTGGACTTCGTGACTGGCTCGCCACGATTCCGATCGTGTTGCTGGTCCCCGCTCTCATTATTCCGATGCTCTCGGTCCAAGCGGGGTCTGCCACTGCCACTCTGACCGTGGCAGGCGCGGCCGTTCCGGGCGGTCGGATCGCCGTAAGCGGGGAGGGCATGCCCAAGCGCGAGTGGATTCGGCTCCGGTGGGACGGTTCCCAGGACGGGATGGTCACCGTACGCACGACGTCGGACGCCCGCTTCTCGGTTACGGTAACGATCCCGTCTGCAGCAAAGCCGGGCACGCACATCTTGAGCGTCACCTCCCAGAAGGGTCCCGGCAGCAAGTTGTTGTTCAATTCAATCAGCCCACTGATCGATCCAGTGATCGATGCAACACTCGCCTCTGTGACCGTGTCGGTCAGAGAGGCCACCGTGTCACCGACGGCCACGCCAGCACCGACCCCAACGCCGGTACCCACCCCCACGCCGGTACCCACCCCCACCCCCACCACC
>CAZRID010000544.1:0-1725 GCA_964600055.1 uncultured Acidimicrobiaceae bacterium | reverse complement strand
TGCGCAGGGGAGGCAGGTCGATGCCAAAGGCCTCGTGCTCTCTCTCGTGCCATCCCGTTCCGACTCCGAGCTCGAGTCGCCCTTGCGACATGTGGTCCAAGGTGACTGCCTGCTTGGCCAGTAACGCCGGATGGCGGAAGGTGTTGGCGGTCACCATCGCCCCGAACCGGATCCGCTCTGTCACTGCGGCGAGACCACCGAACAGGGTCCAGGCATCCATGATCGGGCGCGTCTCCACGTCCTTTGGCGCATATAGGTGGTCATTGAGCCAGACCACATCCCAGAACCCACCCCGGTCGGCCTCGATCCAGATCTCACGCAGGTGGGGCCAGTCGTGGTCCTGCGCCCAGACCTTGAACGAGTGGCGGAATGGCCTGGTCATGACCCTGCCCCTCTGATCATCGGGACATCGGGGAGCCGGCCGGCGGGCTCGAAACCGAGCACCTCCCCGTAGAAGGCCAGCTCCGACTCCAGGCTGTGGATGATGTTCTCCGCCTTGCGGAAGCCGTGGTCCTCGCCCGCATAGGTAATGAGGGCGTGGGGGATGCCGTTCTCTGCCAGGGCGTCGGCTATGACCTGTGCTTGCTCGGGGGGCACGACCAGGTCGTCGAGACCCTGGAACAGGATTACCGGGACAGTGATCTGGTCCACCGAGTAAAGGGGCGATCTCCGTCTCATCTCCTCGCGGTCGGTGCCGACCAGACCATCGAGATAACGCGACTCGAACTTGTGGGTGTGATCGGCGAGAAGACCGATGTCGGCCACCCCGTAATAGGAGGCCCCGGCGCTGAAGGCATCGCCGAAAGCGAGGGCGGCGAGGGTGGTGTAGCCACCGGCGCTCCCGCCCCTGATGACGAGTCGGTCGCCGTCGACCTCTCCGCTATCGGCGAGACAGCGGGCGGCAGCCAGACTGTCCTCCACGTCGACGATTCCCCAGGCATCACGAAGACGGTTACGGAACCTCCGGCCATAGCCGGTCCCGCCACGGTAATTGACGTCGACCAGCCCGAAGCCGCGGGTCGTCCAAAACATGAAATCCGGTCTGAGCTCGGGATACACGTGAGAGGTGGGCCCGCCATGCACCTTGACGATCAGGGGCGGTCTCTCTCCCTCCGGCCCTTGGTAGCGCGGATTGGCCGGTGGATAGAACACCCCGTGTGCCGCCTCTCCGTCCCCGGTCGGGTAGGTGATGATCTGCGGCTTGGGGAAATAGCCCGGTTCGGCCGGCATCGGGTTCGATCGGATGACGTTCAGCTGGCCCTTGTCGACATCGAGCTCGTAGATGCCGTCGGGTGTCTCCGATCCGTAACCAACGAACCAGGCACGCGACTGGCCATCTGTGACTGGGAAGGCGTGGCAGGTGAGGTCATCCGGAAGACGGGTGAGCCCGCCGTCCGGGTCGATCACGGCGAGGTGGTCCACACCGTCCTCCCAGAAGACGGCGAGGATGCGGCCCCCGGAGAGAAAGCCGTAGGTCGTGTAGCCGAAGATCCACGCCGGCAGGCCAAAGTCCGCCTCCATCCTGAGGATCGGAGTCGATGATTCACCGTCGAAACGGTGCAGGTTCCACCATCCGCTCCTGTCGGTGACGAACACCAGGTCGCCGGTCGGGGCCCACTCCGGTTGGAACACCGATTCGTCGCTGCCCCCGGCGACCTTCTCCACCCGGGTCAGCCCGCCATCGGTGAGGGAAGCGGTCATGAGCTCGGTCCCGTCCCAGGGCAT
>CAZRID010000543.1:0-1730 GCA_964600055.1 uncultured Acidimicrobiaceae bacterium | reverse complement strand
GCCGATCTGTCAAACCTCGGAGATCGCGGGCTCCAGCTCTGGAAACATCGGAAAATGCTTCACGTTTTGAGTGAGTAGGTCAGCACCGTGAACCTCTGCGGTTGCAGCGATCAAGTAGTCGATCGAGGAGATGCCATCATGGCTTCGCCTAAAGGTTCGAGCCCATTCGCCTGCCCGTGTGGCCACGTCGAGGGAAGCTTCGAGGTTCGTCAAGGAGTCGAGAAGCAGTCTGATCTGTGAGCGTTCGCCAGAACGCATCCCGGCGAGCAGCTCGAATCGGGTCAAGACAGAGCATGCGGCTTGCCCGCCCGACGCCGCTTCGAGAAGAAGACTCGTCGCCTCTGTGTTGCCCTTCAGGTGCTCGATGAGCACATCGGTGTCGAAGACCTTCACCGCGTCAGACGCTGCAAAGGGGCCTCACGACGCCACCTGAGCACGTCATGCAACTCGGCGTCGTCCCGATCGGCCCAGATTCCAGATGTTGCGTCGATGGCCTCCTCGATCGCAACCCTCGCCGGTGTGATGGCCAGAGCCTCGTCCAGGATCCGCCGAATGAGGCTCGACTTCGACACACCCTCATCCAACGCCCGACGATGGAGTCGCCGCTGTTGCTCTTCAGTCAGAAAGATGTTGGTCCGCTGCATACACCGCAAATATACACCGCAGAGAGTATGGATTGAAGAGGTCCCCGAGGCTCTTGGTGACGCAATCAGTTGTCGCCGCCTTGGAAACGGGGACGGAGCGGGGGAGCCCGGTCGTTGTTGGCGTCCTCGCCAGTCACCTAGTTGCGGTCAAACGGGGGGTCAAGAGTGTTGCGCTCATCTCGCCACTCGGATCGGCTTACGGGTCGGGTTGCGATACTCGAATCATGTCATGTCATGATGTATCATGATGGCACCATGACAGTGCAGAAATTCTCGTCCCAGGCCCGGCCTGAACTTCTCGACGAGGTCCGGAGCTTGGCCGCTGCCGAGGGTCGCCAATTCCAGGCTGTTCTCGACGAGGCTCTGGTCGAGTGGGTGGAAAGGAAGAAAGGCGGTGCGCCGCGACCTGAGGTCATCGCCCATGCGAAGGCTTCTATCGCCCGGCATCGCAGCCTTTACGAGGAACTCGCCAAGTAGTTGGTCGAGTACCTCACAGTCGTCGAAGTCCTCGCCATCCACGCACTGCTCATCGAGGAGTTTGGTGGCGCCGATGGTGTTCGTGACTTCGGCGCCCTTGAATCGGCTGTATTCAGGCCGCAAACGGGCTACTACGACGACGCTATCGCCGAGGCGGCGGCACTCCTCGAGAGCCTGGTTCAGAACCACCCGTTCGTCGACGGGAACAAGCGCACCGCCGTTGCTGCTGCGGATGTGCATCTACGGATGAACGGTCTCGAGCTGGGGGGTGACTCCTTCGAGCATCACGAGTTCATCATCGGACTGATGGTGGCTGGAGATCTCGATTGGAAAGCGATCGACGCTTGGTTGAGGAGCAACGTCGAGGAGTCGTGATCAATCGAGGTGTGGTTCTGAACAACCCGCCGGACCTGGAAACGGGACGGGTGGGGGCATGGGACCCTAGTGATCTGCCTTGTCATACATAGTATGATCTTTGTATGACAATGTTCAGTTTTCGGGTAGAAGACCAAGAGGCCACGGAGGCACAGCGGTGGGCTGATCGACTTGGAGTTGATCGGTCCGAACTACTTCGTGAAGCGCTACATCGTCATTTGGTTCGTCTTCGTG
>CAZRID010000542.1:0-1733 GCA_964600055.1 uncultured Acidimicrobiaceae bacterium | reverse complement strand
ACTGCCAAGGAGATCTCGTCGGCCACGGGTCGTCGTGTTGAGACGGTGCCCGCCGACCTTTCGACCCTGGACGGATGTGAGTCCCTCCACAAGGAGACGATGTCGGTCTTCGACCGGGTCGACATCCTGATCAACTGCGCCGGAGCCACCAAGAGCGGTCCTTTCCTGGAGCTCTCCGATGAGATCTGGCAGGACGGGTTCAATCTGAAGTTCTTCGGAGCGGTCCGTCTCTCCCGTCTCTTCTGGCCCCAACTCGTCGAGGGGCATGGCTCGGTGGTGCACATCATCGGGGGCATGGCCCGCACCCCCAATCCGAACTTCGCCATCGGGGGCTCGGTCAACGCGGCCTTGGCCAACTTCGGCAAGGCGTTGGCCGGGTTGGGCCTGGTAGACGATGTCAACGTCAACATGATCCATCCCGGACAGGTCCAGACCGAGCGGCTCACCGAGATGATGTCCGACCAGGCGGCCCAGCAGGGCAAAACGCCGGACCAGGTGCTCGCGGAGACGATCCAGCGTCAGGGGATCCGACGTCTCGGCACGCCCGAAGACGTCGCCGAGCTTGTCCTGTTCCTGTGTCTCCCCCGGTCCCGTCACATCCAGGGCACCGCCATCTCCGTCGATGGTGGGGGCACCAAGGGCCTGTTCTAGCTCACAACCCGAAGGTCGGGGTCGAATCTCGTCCCGTTGGCAGAACTACTCCCCAACTTCGATGAGAGTTGTTGGATTGACAATAGTGTGTGTTACACAGTATAAGTGTGATACACATGATTGACCTGGACCTCATCGCCACCCTCCGACAGGAGATCCGACGGGGATCGGTGGTGCTCCTGTGCCTGCTTGCACTGCGCGAACCGGACTACGGGTACGCCCTGCTCAAGACGCTCGAGTCGGCCGGGGTGGCGACCGACGCCAACACCCTCTACCCCCTGTTGCGACGTCTCGAGCGTCAGGGGCTGGTCGCCAGTGAGTGGGTGACCGACGACCCGAGGCCCCGCAAGTACTACCGGACCAGCGAAATCGGCGAGGAAGTCGCCGCCCTCCTCCTCGAGGACTGGGCAGCGATAGCGAGATCCCTCGGACACTTTCAACAAGGAGAAGCTGAGTGACTGACCTGAAAGACCGATACGTGGCTGCCGTGCTGCGTTCGATCCCTGACGACCGGCGCACCGACGTCGAAGACGAGCTGCGGGCTGGTATCGCCGATGCGATCGAGTCCCGGCTCGAAGCAGGAGTGGGATCGGAGTCTGCCGAAAGGGCCGTTCTCACCGATCTCGGTGACCCTGCGCGACTTGCCGCCGACTACAGCGACCGGCCTTTGTGGCTGATCGGCCCCACCTACTACCTGGCCTGGCTTCGGACGATGAGGCGGCTGGCGACGATCATCCCGCCGATCACCGGTGTGGCGGTGGTGGCCATCGACTACGTCGCAGGGGAGCGTCTGATCGCAGCGTTGTGGAGCGGGCTGGGGGCGGCATTCATAGCCACCCTGAACGTGGTGGTCTGGGCGACCCTCGGCTTCGTCATCGCCGAGAGGTCCGAAGCGGTGACGAAGGAGGATTTCGCCCAGTTCACCACTTGGACTGTTGACCGCCTGCCAACGACGACGGCGCTTGATCGGCAGTTCAGCCTCACCGAGACGATCGGTACCGTGGTCTTCCAGCTCTTCATCATCCTGGTCCTGGTCGCCGAGATCGGTCTGCAAGCCGTCCCGTTTCTCGATCCTGATGCCT
>CAZRID010000541.1:0-1736 GCA_964600055.1 uncultured Acidimicrobiaceae bacterium | reverse complement strand
CTGATCGGCGTTGACATGTCCAGACGTCCCATATGGTCTCGTGCCGACCTCACTCCCATCCTTCCTTCGTGGATGGAGTTCCCGCCGAGGCGACCTGGCCGACCGTCGGGCCGGCCCTGGTATCCGCACGCGCCCTCGGGTCTGAGAAAACAGGGCGTCCAAGCCGTGAGGTCGGGCATCGAGGGGGCGATCGAGGGAAAGTCGGTCTCGGTCGGCATCGTCGACCTCGGCGCCGGTTCGGAGCAGGTCGCCACCCTCACAGCCGACTTGGGGGCCGCATTGGCCGCATCGGGACGCAACATCCTCGTGGTCGACGCGGACTTCGGGCATCCCAGGCGTATGCCCGACTTTGCAACCGATGGGGCTCGTCTCTCCGACGTGTTGACACATCCAGCCGACGACGAGGAGGTGCTGCTGTCCTTTATCAAGGAGGCAGTTGGCGATGAAGCCGAGGTTCTTCCAGGTTTGCGGGTACTGCCGTCCGGCACGATGGAGGGGGACCCGGTTGACGCCCTCGCCGGTCCTCAATTCGCTGCCCTCCTTAGGGTCACCCGCCCTCAATTCGATACGGTTCTGGTGGCGATGCCATCCCTGGGGCACCCGGCCACGGACGCGTTGTCCCAGCGACTTGACTACCTCCTGCTCGTGGTGAGATCGGGTCGGACCACTATTGCCACTCTCAAAGATGCAGAGCGGGATCTTCGTACTCGACGCTCCACGCTGCTTGGAGCAGCGGTGCTAGTTGGAGATCCGATCAGATCCCCTCACGTCAGAGTGGCTGGCAGGCAAGGGCGAACGAAGAACGATCGGGGTGGGAATAACGCCGCTCGCCATCTCCCGGGCATACCGTCCCCACGTTCCGCTTCGAGAGGGCGTCAGCCCAGAACGCGGGTCAAAGCCGATCCCAAGAACGGGGCCGAAGGCTCCTCTGACAACGGCGAACCCTCAGGGGGTCGCCTCCCTCATCCCTTTGCCCGCAAGGCGGCCAAGACAAGCTTCGCAATGGCTGACCTGGGACGAGGCAAACTGGTTGGCCCACGGATTCTCATCTATCACCAGGTAGGTACGGATCTCGGCCGAGAAATGGAAGTGGCCGTCAAGGTCTTCGAACGCCAGCTCGACTGGCTGCAATCGCACGGCGAAGTCGTTTCGCTCGAAGCTGCTCTTGTACGCCTAAAGGAGCCCGACACCGAGCGGCTTTATGTCCTTACCTTCGATGATGGTTACGAGGACATGTATAGGAATGCCTACCCATTGCTTCTGAAACGGCGTCTCCCGTTCACTCTGTACCTCACGACCAACCCGATTGAGACCGGTGTACCGCTGGCGCCCGGAGCTCTGCCCCTCACGTGGGACCAGGTGCGGGAAATGCGCGACAGTGGTCTGATGACGGTTGGCTCCCACACCCATACCCATCCCGACCTGAGAGAGCTGACCTCCGAAGCGATAAATGAAGAACTCGAGACCTCCGATCGACTCATCCGCGGTCAAACCGGTGCCCTGCCTAGGCATTTCGCCTATCCAAAGGGCTACTGGTCCGAACAGGCAGAACCGTTGGTCAAAAAGCGCTTCGTCACCGCGGTCCTGGGAGCCGGTCCACCCGTCACCGATGCCACCGACCCCCATCGCATCCACCGGATCCCCGTCCAGCGAAGCGACGGAATGGCCTTCTTCCGCGCCAAGATGAAGCGCGGCCTCCGGATGGAGGAATCCGTCCGCCGCAAGGTTCGTAAGTA
>CAZRID010000540.1:0-1739 GCA_964600055.1 uncultured Acidimicrobiaceae bacterium | reverse complement strand
AGGTAGCGGCGTCGGAGCCACTTCCAGTTGGCATGGGGATGCTTGCGGCGCAGCCAGTTGACGACCCGCGCCCAGGTGTAGGCGCGCAGGTAGCCGAAGGTGGCCTTGGACACCCCGTGCCGGAAGTAGTTGGTCCAGCCCCGCAGCACCGGGTTGAGCCGGCGCAGCAGTTCGGACAGCGGTTCGTTGCGTCCTTGGCGGCACAGGGTCTTCACCGTGGCCATGACCTTCGCAAGCGAGGTCTTGGACGGGTAGGTGTAGACGAACTGTTTCGCCGTGCCTCGCTTTCGGTGCCGCTGGATGCGGAACCCGAGAAAGTCGAAGCCCTCGTCGATGTGGACGATGGTCGTCTTGGTGTCCGACAGGCGTAGGCCTGCCGAGGCCAACACGGCTGCTATCTCAGCTCGCAGCGTTTCGGCGTCGGCTCGGTCGCCGTGGATGACCACGACGAAGTCGTCCGCATACCGGATCAACCGGTAGTTGGGCCGACCATGTTGCCGGCGCTTCTTGCGCTGCCAGGTGGTGGCCATCTCGCTCTGCCACGCCTCGACGAAATGATCGTCAAGAACCGACAGGGCGATGTTGGCCAGCAGCGGCGACAAGATGCCGCCTTGGGGAGTGCCGGTGTCAGTGTCCCGGTTGATGCCGTCCTCGGAGAGGACGCCAGCTTTCAGGAACGCCTTCACCAAACCCAACACACGCTTATCCCCGATGCGATGTCGCACCCGGTCCATGAGAACCGTGTGGTCGATCTCGTCGAAGCACGCCGTGATGTCACCCTCGAGCACCCACTCATAGCGGACGCTGGTCAGGTGACGGATCTCGGCGATGGCGTCTTGGGCTCGGCGTCCGGGACGGAACCCGTGCGAGCACGGGCGGAAGTCCGCCTCGAAGATCGGCTCCAACACCAACTTCAGGGCCGCTTGCACGACCCGGTCACGAGCGGTCGGGATACCCAAGCGGCGGAGCTTGCCGCCGGTCTTGGGGATCATCCGTTCCCGCACCGGCAACGGAACGAACCGGCGGGCCTTGAGATCATCTCGCAGCCCGCCGAGTAGTTCTGCTGCACCGAAGACGATCGAGCGGGGTGCCACTCCATCGACTCCGGCTGACCTTGCTCCCCGATTGCCCCGAACCCGCTCCCAGGCAACCACCAAGAAAGCGGGATCAAAGACGAGGTTGTAAAGGTCGTCGAACCGACGCTTGGGATCGTCGGTCGCCCACTGATGCAACTTGGTCTGCATCTCCAGTACCCGCGCCCAAGCAGCATCGCTGTCCGGCCACGGCTCGCCGATGTTCACCGGCGCACTCCTGGCATTGCATTCCCGCTGTTGCGAGCCTGCTGTCTCCCTTCGCCATGCGCACGGCTTTCCCGTGCTCGGACTACTACAGAGACTCCGCCCCATTCCCGGGCCGTCAGCCGACGGTGGGCCTGCCCGCCGCCGCTCTGGCCGAGCGGAGGGGAGGGCAACCCGAGAACAGTTCCCACGTTCACCATGTACCGGTCGGCAGGATCGGTGCCCAGCTCTTCCCCTGCAGCATCGCCACACCTACGCCGCAGGCATTCGGTGTGGCCTCCTGGCCGACTTGCGTATCCGGCATCGGAGTCGCCTCGCCCTCAGTCAGCTCGGCGCGCACTGCACCCCGGCCCGCATCCACCAGGTTGGAGCCGGTTCCACGCTTAAGGGGGTTCAACCACTGGTTCACTCTCGTTACACCTCTCTGCCTCGCTTGCCGGG
>CAZRID010000539.1:0-1743 GCA_964600055.1 uncultured Acidimicrobiaceae bacterium | reverse complement strand
GGCGCTCAACCCCGTCTACCGGGCTGGCACCCAGATCAAGGAAGTCTTCGAGTTTCACCGCGACTGGTCGGAGGAGGTCGAGGACAAGAAGGTCCTCGAGATGCTGGCCAAGGTGGGCATCCCCGATCCGAAGCGACGTGCCGATGCCTACCCACACGAGCTCTCGGGAGGCATGGCACAGAGAATCATGATCGCGATGGCGTTGGCCTGTGACCCCGAGTTGCTGATCGCCGACGAGCCCACCACGGCGCTGGACGTGACGATCCAGGCCCAGATCCTCGACTTGATCCGCGGTCTCCAGCAGAGCACGAACACGGCGGTCATCCTGATCACGCACGATCTGGGTGTGGTGGCCGAAATGGCGCACCGCGTGGCAGTCATGTACGCCGGTGAAATCGTCGAGGAAGCCGACGTCCGCACCATTTTCAGGCGCCCGCAGCACCCGTACACCCAGGGTCTCATCGGCTCGATCCCGGTGCTCGGGCAGGACAAGGACACGCTCGACACCATCCCCGGAATCGTGCCGTCCCTGATCGATCTCCCCCCTGGGTGCCGGTTCGCCTCGAGGTGCGTCGCCCGAATCGAGCACGGTCTCGAGATCTGCACCGTGCGCAAGCCCGAGCTGCGGGAAACCGACGAGGGTCACCTGGTCCGATGCTGGCTGTACCACGAGCCCGATTGAGATGGCCGAGAACCTGATTGAGATCCGCAACCTGGTCAAACAGTTCCCCGTAAGGGGTGGGGTGCTCCAACGGGAGATCGCAACGGTCAACGCTGTCTCCGGGGTCGATCTGGACATCGCCAAAGGGGAGACTGTTGGGCTCGTCGGCGAGTCGGGCTGTGGCAAGACCACATTGGGCCGGATTCTGGTGAGGCTTCTCGAGCCAACCAGTGGAACGATCGCCTTCGACGGCGTGGACATGACCCATCTCGACGGAAAGCGACTCAAGCCGTTCCGGAAGAGGGTTCAGATCATCTTCCAGGATCCGTACAGCTCCCTCGACCCGAGAGCCCAGGTCGGCCAGGCAATCGCTGAGGGCCTGAGGCTGCATGGGGTCGACGACAGGGATGAGCGTCGGGAGAGGGTCCAGGGGATGTTGGAGCTTGTCGGGCTCAAGGCCGAGCACGCCGGCAGGTATCCCCACGAGTTCTCAGGCGGTCAACGTCAGCGGATCGGCATCGCACGCGCCCTGATCCTGAAACCGGACTTTGTGGTGGCCGACGAGCCGGTCTCGGCCCTCGATGTGTCGGTCCAGGCCCAGGTGCTCAACCTCCTCAAGGAGCTCCAGTCTGAGCTGTCGCTGACCCTCCTGTTCGTGGCGCACAATCTGGCAGTAGTCGAGCACATCTCAGACAGGGTGGCCGTGATGTACCTGGGCCGGATCGTCGAGCTCACCGATCGGGACACCCTCTACCGCCAGCCCCTCCATCCCTACACGGAGGCCCTTCTCTCGGCCATCCCGATCGCCGACCCGGACCGTCCACGCAACCGCCAGATCCTCCAGGGAGAGATCCCCTCACCACTCAACCCACCTCCGGGGTGCCACTTTCACCCCCGATGCCCCATCGCCAGGCAAGGTCTCTGTGACGTCGAGGACCCCCGACTCATGGACTCCCCGCAGGGACCACATCATCAGGCAGCATGCTGGCTCCGCGCCGGCGAGCGGGCTGTGGCGTCCGCCTAGCCGGGGCCACACTTCCTCTTCGGGGTGCTCCCCCCAAGACCCCCCTCCCCCCTTCGGG
>CAZRID010000538.1:0-1759 GCA_964600055.1 uncultured Acidimicrobiaceae bacterium | reverse complement strand
GATAGCGAGCGTTGGGGGGGGCACCGGCGAAGCCGGGGAGGGGGGCGCTGGCCCGCTTCACGGCAAACTCGTCGTGGAATTCGGCAACCTGATCGCAGCCCCCTATGCCGCGATGCTTCTCGCCGACATGGGGGCGCGCGTGGTCAAGGTGGAGCCCCCGACCGGGGACCTCGCCCGTGGCTTCGCCCCCTTTCAGAACGGGGAGTCGGCGTTCTTCATGGCCGTCAACCGGGGCAAAGAGTCTCTGGCCCTCGACACCAAGGATTGGCTCTCGAAACGAGTTCTCGACAATTTGGTGCGCAAGGCCGACGTGTTGATCCACAACCTGAGGTACGGGGCAATCGAGCGAATCGGGTTCGGGGAGAGTCGATCACGAGAGCTCAACCCGAAACTCATCTACGCCTCGATCTCCGCCTTCGGGGCTGAGGGGCCGTATGCGAAACGGGCCGGAATCGACATCGTGTTCCAGGGTGAGTCGGGGATGATCTCTATCACCGGTGGGCCAAAGGACAAGCCGATGAAAACAGCTACCACCATCGGTGACTATGTGGCAGGCACCAATGCTGCACTGGCGATAACTGCCGCCCTGGCCGAGACACCACGGAGGGGAAGACGCATCGACGTGTCGTTGCGCGACGGAGTGATGGCGGTCCAATCGGCCTGGAACGCCCTTGCCTTCGTCACCGGTGAGCAGCCGGAGAGGGTGGGGACCGCCAGTCCGTACGTGGCTCCGAGTCAGGTGTTCGAGGCGGCCGATGGGCCGTTCACCCTGGCCGTGGTCTCGGATCGGCACTTCGAGTTGCTCGCGGAGACCTTGGGGCTCCCCGACCTTGTTCGGGACTACCCAGGGAACGAGCAGCGGATGGCCCATCACGCGGCCCTGGCCCGCAAGCTGACCAAGGTGTTCCAGTTGGAGAATGCAGATCATTGGGTGGGCCTCCTGGGCGAAGCAGGTCTGCCGGTGGGGCACGTGTTGACCCTGAGCGAGGCATTCCAGGATCCTCAGGCCCGCCACAACCAGATGACTGTCGAGTACGACCATGCGGTGGCAGGGCCGGTGAAGACGACGGGCTCGCCGATCCATGTCGACGGGGCTCCGGCCCGCGCCGGGACGATGCCCGCCACCCTTGGCCAGCACACCCGGGGGTTGCTCCGGGAGCTCGGTCTGGATGCGGAGACGATCGAGCAGATGGTGGAGGCAGGGACCGCCGTCGTATCGTGAGTGGGGTGATCCATTGGGCCGAGGATGTGAGCGACGCATGGGGTGAGGTCCTGACCGAGCTGACTCGAGCCTTCGAGCTGAGCCGGGCCGCGGCCCAGGCCGAGGAGTCGATCGTCTACGTCGTGCGCCAGGACGACCTGCTCGGACGCCGCGGAGCGGGCAACGCGATGGTGGCCACCGGTCTTCTCTCCGCGGCGCGGACCGCAGCGTTGGAGGGCGCCCGAAAGGGCTGGGCCGCCAACGTCATCGCCTACGACCAGGATGCCGATCGGTCTTCGGTCGAGGCGTGGGCGACACGCATGCTCGAACCGGGCGACGTCACCGGTGAGCTGATCCGGGTCGGCCCGGGCCACATCGGAAAGGCACTGCCCTGAACGGCTCGATCGTCGTCACCGGGGCAGCCCGAGGCATCGGGCGGGCCATCGCCGAGAAGCTGGCCTCGACCGGGCCCTTCACCGTGATCGGGGTCGACCTCGCACCGGAGTTGGCCCTCTCCGAGCACATCACACCGGTTCAGGTGGACCTGACCTCGGCCGA
>CAZRID010000537.1:0-1760 GCA_964600055.1 uncultured Acidimicrobiaceae bacterium | reverse complement strand
GAGATGGGTCTCCAGCCGTGGAACATGGCGGTCACGGTCGGCGGGTTCATCATCGCCCTCTCGATCCTCGTCTTCATGATCAACTGGTTCACCAGCAAGCGTCGTGGCCAGCCCTCCGGGCTCGACCCTTGGGACGCCCGAACCATCGAGTGGATGTCTCCCAACCCGTCTCCCGACTACAACTTCGCGGTGCCCCCGGTGGTCACCAGCCTCGACCATTTCTGGCATCTGAAGTACGACGAGGACACAGAAGGTCGGGCGGTCCGCAAGGAGGACGGTGACGAGATCGTTGCCCGCATCGAGTACGAGCAGCTCAACCCGGAGACTCCGATCCAGCTCCCCAACCCGTCCTACTTCCCCTTCTTCGTGGCTCTGGGCGTGCCGATCATGTTCTACGGGGTCATCTATCACCAGGCCCTATGGGGGAAGGCGCTGATTGCAATCGGGGCGATCATCACCCTCAGCTCCCTGATCGGCTGGGGGATCGAGCCACTGGAGGAGCCGCACGACGCTGAACATGACGACGTGGACGAGCTCGCGGAGATCTCGGGCGATGGCTGATCTAGCTCACGAAACCGCTGTAGAGCACGGGCATCCCGCGCACGAGTCGACCGGTGTCGAGAACCGGAAACTGGGGATGTGGGCCTTTCTCAGCTCGGAGTTCTTGTTATTCGGCGCCCTCATCTCCAACTACCTGCTCTATTCGAACCGACCCGGATTCACAGGGACCTACCCGTCGGAGATCTACGACATTCCATTCACCTCGGTCAGCTCCTTCGTGCTGTTGATGAGCTCGTTGACCATGGTGTTGGCCCACAACGCCCAGAGCCGCCTGGACCAGGGCGGAACCCGCACCTGGCTCTTTGCCACGGCCGCCTTGGGAGCGGTGTTCCTCGGGGGCCAGGTATTCGAGTTCACCGAGTTCGTCACGCTGTACGACATGACGCTGAGCACCAACCCGGCGGCGTCGGCGTTCTACCTGCTCACCGGTTTCCACGGCACCCATGTCGCGATCGGGGTGATCATGCTGCTGTCGCTATGGGGCATATCCCGGCGACCAGGTGGCCTGAGCGACAAGCACGGGCTCAACCTCGAATTGGTCGGCCTCTACTGGCACTTTGTCGACATCATCTGGATCGTGATCTTCACTGTTGTCTACCTTCTCTCGGTGCCACCGGCATGAGCAGCGAAGAGCACGTCCAACACCCGACTCCGGCGCAGTACTGGAAGATCGCCGTTGTACTCGCGGTGTTGACCGCGATCGAGGTCGGCCTGTTCTATGTCAACGAGGCCTATGACCTCGGCGTTCTGAACGCGGTGATGCTGCTTCTCCTGGCGGCGCTCAAGTTCTTCATCGTCGTCGGGTACTACATGCATCTCAGGTATGAGAAGGCGACCCTGAGTCGCTTCTTCACCGGGGGGTTCATCCTCGCCATCGCTCTCTACACCATTGTCCTGACGCTGGGGATTGTCGCCGTCAGGGGGAGCTGACTTGCTGCCGCCCTGGCACCCTCATTACGACGTCTGGCTGCTGGTTTTTGTACTGGCCTACGGCTACTGGTATGCCGATCGCCGGCTGCGACCGGTTATCGCCCCGGATGCGCCTCGCGCTACCAATGGTCAGAGATGGCAGTGGTATGGGGCGCTCTTCTTTCTCTGGTTCGTATCCGGGTGGCCGATCCACGACCTGGGCGAGACGGCCCTATTCACCGTTCACATGGTGGAGCACATGGTGATCGCGCTGGTGATCCCGCCTCTGA
>CAZRID010000536.1:0-1775 GCA_964600055.1 uncultured Acidimicrobiaceae bacterium | reverse complement strand
TTGACGTGGGATGCCATGTGCCTTGAGCCGATGGACCAGGCCCTTGTTGGTGAAGAACAGCAGATAGGCGTGGGCAGTCGTGTGCACCAGATGCTGGATCACATCCTCCTCCTGCACCTCGGCCGCCTTGATCCCGCGTCCACCCCGGCCCTGGGTGCGGTAGGTCGACGCCGGCACCGACTTGATGTACCCGGCCGCGGAGACGGTCACGATCAGCTCGTCGTCAGCGATCAGGTCTTCGAGTGAGAGGTCGCCCTCGTCGGGAATGATCCGGCTGCGGCGATTCTCGGCGAACGTGGACCGAACCTCGCCCAGCTCTTCCTTGATGATCCCCCAGCGGATCCGGGGGTCGGCGAGGATCTTCTCCAGCTCGGCGATCAGCTCGTGAAGCTCCCCCAGCTCGGTCCGCAGCTTGTCGACTTCAAGCGCCGTGAGCCGGCGCAACGGCATGTCGAGGATGGCATTGGCCTGAATCTCGGACAGCTCGAACCTGGATATGAGATTGGTGCGGGCCTCGGGGGTGTCGGCAGAGCCCCTGATCAGTTTGATGACCTCGTCGATGTTGTCGACGGCGATTATCAGGCCCTCGAGGATGTGGGCCCGTGCCCTGGCCTCGTCGAGACGGAATTGGGTGCGCCGCTCCACCACCTCCATCTGGTGGTCCAGGTAGTAGCCAACCATCGCAGCGAGGTCGAGGGTGCGGGGCACACCATCGACCAGGGAGACCATGTTGTACCCGAAAGAGTCCTGGAGCGGGGTGCCCTTGTAGAGCTGGTTGAGGACCACCTGAGGCACGGCGCCCGACTTGAGCTCGATCACCAGACGGGTGCCGACCCGGTCCGAGGTCTCGTTGCGTACCTCGGAGATCCCTTCGAGCCTCTTCCCGTCGACCAGTTCCTTGATCTTGGCCACGATCCTCTCGATCGAGACCTGATAGGGGAGCTCGGTGGCAATGATGGCGGTGCGGCCCTTGCGAACCTCCTGGACGTCGCACACGGCCCGGATCTTCACCGAGCCCCGACCCGTGGTCAGGGCCTCTCTGAGGCCGCTGGTGCCTACCAGGAAGCCCCCGGTCGGGAAATCAGGCCCCTTGACGAACTGCAGCAACTCTTCCGACGTGGCGTCGGGGTGGTCGATCACGTGGAGACAGGCGTCTATCACCTCAGCCAGGTTGTGGGGTGGGATGTTGGTTGCCATTCCCACCGCAATCCCCTGGGACCCGTTGACCAGGAGGTTGGGGAATCGGGCGGGGAGCACCGTCGGCTCCTGCATCTCGCCCGAGTAGTTGTCCGAGAAGTCGACCGTGTTCTCTCTGATCCCCTCCAGGAGATGGCCCGACAGCTTGGTGAGGCGGCACTCGGTATAGCGCGCTGCGCCCGGCGGATCGTCGATCGTCCCGAAGTTGCCCTGGGGGTCGATGAGCAGATGACGCAGGGAGAAGTCCTGACCCATTCGGACCAGGGCGTCGTAGATGGCCGTGTCGCCGTGGGGGTGATAGTTGCCCATGACGTCGCCGACCACTTTGGAGGACTTGCGGTGGGCCGAGGCGGCGGTGATGTTGTTCTCGAACATCGAATAGATGATCCGGCGCTGCACCGGCTTCAGCCCGTCACGGACATCCGGCAGCGCCCGGGAGACGATGACCGACATCGCGTAATCGACGAAGCTCTGCTCCATCTCATCGGTGATCTCGATCTGAGGCACGCCGCCGAGTGGTGGAGTCTGCTGGGTCATGACTCAGATGTCCAGGAATCGGACGTCGTCGGCGTTCTGCT
>CAZRID010000535.1:0-1782 GCA_964600055.1 uncultured Acidimicrobiaceae bacterium | reverse complement strand
TCCGCCCCGACCACGGGGAGGGTCACCGAGTCGGTCTCCCCTGCCGAGCGCATCGCCCAGCCGGTGCGCCCGAGGATGACGAGGCTGAGGTCGGAGTCGGCGGTGAGGTGGGAACCGACCGCACCCAAAACCAGAGGCGAGCGCACCAGACCCGAGACCGAAGACGCCTCGCTCATGATCTTGGTCAACACCTCGCGTTGACGGGCGGCCCGGGCGATGTCCCCACCACCTTGGGCCACCCACTCCCCGTCGATCAGCTCTTCGTAGCTTCGGGATCGGGCATAGGCGAGGGCGGTGGCACCGTCTACGGTTCGGGTCCCGGCTTCCACCTCGAGCCCGGATTTGGCATCACGTGCCGGGTGCGGGAAATCCAGTTCGATTCCGCCGAGGGCGTCGACGATGCCGGCGAATCCGGCGAACTCGACCTCCAAATAGTGATTGGCCCGGATGCCGGTCGCCGCGGCCACCGTCTCCACCAGAAGGTCAGGGCCGCCGAAGGCGTACGCAGCATTGATCTTGTTGGTGCCCTGTCCTGGAATGTCCACTTTGAGGTCGCGGGGGATCGAGAGGAGCTGACGTCGTCCGTCGACAACCTGAGCCAGGATGATGACGTCGGCTCGGGCCCCATCGAAGTCTCCGAAGCTGCCCTCGAGGTCATCGGGGAGGTTCTCCCGACTGTCACTGCCTACGATGAGATAGACACCATCTCCCTCGGCCAGGGATGGCAATGGCCCGGCGTCGCCCATCTGGAAGTCGGTGAAGACCGCGAACCCGAGCAGGGCGGCCGTGCCCAGCACGAGCAGGAGCAGGATGCGGATCGTCCACCGTTGGCCGCGACTCATGCGACGACGGCGCCCGGGCTGCGTTTGGTTAGGGGATGCTGCTTGGGCAGGGTGCTGATGGCTCATGTTTGGTGTACGTGGTTCGGGGGAGCGTCCAGCACGGTAACCCTGGGCTCTCGCTTAGTTAGGTTGGGACCCTCACGCCTCTTCAAACCGTCCCACCACCCCCGTACGTTCACATCATGTACGCAACGGCCACCTCGGTGGCGCTCGTCGGGGGAGATGCGCGACCGGTTCGGGTCGAAGCCCACGTGGGGCGTCAGAACGAAGCCTTCAAACTCTCGGGTTTGCCCGACACCGCGGTTCGAGAGGCCAAGGACCGGGTCCGAGCTGCCGTGGCCTCGACCGGGATCCGATTCCCCAACCGCACGGTCACCGTGAATCTCGCCCCCGCCGATCTTCCCAAGCACGGAACCGACTACGACCTCCCCATAGCGCTGGGGATCCTGGCTGCCAGCCGGGAGATCCCCGATCTGCGACGAGCGGTGGTGGTTGGCGAGCTCGCTCTCGATGGCGGGGTGAGGGCCGGGTCCAATGCCCTGGGTGCAGGAGTGCTCAGTGCTCGTGAGCAGGTTCCCTGCCTCGTGGCGTCGTCTGCGGCAGGGGAGGCCGCTTCGATACCTGGCGCCAGGGTCTACGGGGTGGCAAGCCTGGCCGAAGCGGTGGATCTGATCCGACATGGCCTGGAGGAGACCGAGCCCGCACGTCCCGGGCCGACAGCTACCAGGGACGCGGCGCCCGATCTGGCAGACATCCGGGGTCAGGCGATGGCGCGGCGTGCCCTCGAGGTAGCCGCGGCCGGTGGTCACCACATGTTGCTGCATGGCCCGCCCGGCTCTGGCAAGACGATGCTCGCCCGGCGCATAATCGGGATCCTCCCCCCGCTCGAAGTTCCCGAGGCAGTCGAGACGGCCATGATGTGGGCCGCCGCCGGTCGACG
>CAZRID010000534.1:0-1787 GCA_964600055.1 uncultured Acidimicrobiaceae bacterium | reverse complement strand
TCGGAGGTGTTCCAGCTTCGAAACGATGTGGAATCTCGGCCCACGTCGACTCGAAGAGTGTGACATCGGAGATCATCTCGCCCCCGCCTTCGAAGGGCTCGGTCTCCTCCAGGGCGTCCATGCGACCCCAGAGGATGCCGATGCCCGTAGGGCCTAGCATCTTGTGCGAGGAGAAAGCCACGAAGTCGGCGCCGAGACCGGTGACATCCACCGACGAGTGCGGCACCAGTTGGGCGGCGTCGACCACCACCCTCGCCCCGTGTTGACGGGCGAGGTCCGCGATCTGGCGGACCGGGGGCATTGTGCCCAGGACGTTCGACATCCCGGTCACCGCCACGATCTTGACATCCGGCCCCAGTTTCTTCTCGTAGGCGTCAAGGTCGAGCCGAAAGTCGTCGGTCATCGGGATGTGGTCGAGGACAGCACCGGTGCGTTTGGCCACCATCTGCCATGGCACGAGGTTGGCGTGATGTTCGATCTCCGTGGAGAGAATGCGGTCCCCGGGGCCCAGGTGCTCGAGGCCCCAGCCAAAGGCCACCATGTTCAGGGAGGTGGTCGCACCCCGTGTGAAGATGACCTCCCGCTCGTCCGTCGCTCCGATGAAACCGGCCACCCGCTTCCTGGCTGCCTCATAGGCGTCGGTCGATGCGACAGACAGCTTGTAGGCACCACGGTGGACGTTGGCGTAGGAAGTCCTGGCGAATTGATCCATTGCCTCCAGCACCGGTATCGGCTTCTGGGATGAGGCACCCGAGTCGAGGAAATGGACCCCATTCGACAGCACGGGGAAGTCGGCTTTCAGGTGCGAGAGATCGATCACGTCTAAGTCAACACCGTCCGGAACGAATCGTATCCCTCTTCTTCGAGCCGGGCGGCCAGCTCGGGCCCGCCACTCTCGAGGATGCGGCCATCCATGAAGATGTGCACCAGGTCCGGCGTGACGTAATCGAGTAGACGTTGGTAGTGGGTGATGATGAGAAACCCGCGGTCCGGCCCGGTCAGCTGGTTGACCCCCTCGGCCACCGTCCTCAGGGCGTCGATGTCGAGTCCCGAGTCGGTCTCGTCCATGATCGCCAGATCGGGTTTCAAAACGGCCATTTGCAGGACCTCGTTTCGCTTCCGCTCGCCACCCGAGAAGCCCTCATTCAGGTATCGGTCGGCAAAAGACGACTCCATGCCCAACTCCTTCATGGCATCCATCACCTTGAGCCTCAGCTCGAGGACGGTGAGGTCGACGCCGGTGCGGTTGGAGAGGGCCTGGCGGAGGAATTGGATCACCGAGACCCCCGGGATGGTTTCGGGGTGCTGGAAGGCGAGAAACATCCCGGCCGCGCCACGGTGGCTTGGAAACGCAGCGGTGATGTCCTCACCCTTGTAGAGAATTCGCCCTTCGGTCACCCGATAGACCGGATGTCCCATCAGCACCGAGGCCAGAGTGGACTTGCCCGATCCGTTAGGGCCCATCAGGGCATGGATCTCGCCCATATTCACGGTCAGATCGACACCGGTGAGGATCTCGACATCACCGGCGGAGGCATGCAAATTCTCAATCTGAAGAAGGGGAGTGGTCTCGCTCACACCGCCAATGGTATTTGCACTACGGGTGTAGGGGAAATGGGGGCGGAAACACGTTTCCTCCCCCGGAGGGGTCCTTCGCGCTGACCCGCCGTCAGATCCCCCCTCCCGGCTTCGCCGTACTCCCCCCCTACGGGGGGAGAAACGGATTCACGTCTTAGAGCCGAGGCGGTTCTGGTCGGTCAGGAAGATGGGACCGCGTTTCCTCCCCC
>CAZRID010000533.1:0-1788 GCA_964600055.1 uncultured Acidimicrobiaceae bacterium | reverse complement strand
GACGGTCAACGGGGCCAAGCCCATGCTTCGCACCCGTTGGCTGGGGCGGCTGCCTTATGCCGAGGCCTGGGATCTGCAGCGGGCGATCCATGAGGGGAAGGTCGTGGGTAGGACCGAGGACGACTACCTGCTCCTCCTCGAGCACCCACCGGTGTTCACCATCGGGCGCAACGGTGATGGCTCCAACCTCCTCGTCGACCGGGTCGTGCTCGACGCCGAAGTCCATCATGTCGACCGGGGTGGGGACATCACCTTCCACGGCCCGGGCCAGTTGGTCGGTTACCCGATTCTGAGTCTCGAAGACCCCAAGCAGATCGTCCCCTACGTCCGCAGACTTGAAGCGGCCCTCATCGCCACCCTGGCCGACTTCGGAGTCGAGGCCTGGGCCGAGCCCGGGTACACCGGGGTGTGGACGACGAAGGGCAAGGTGGCGGCGATCGGGGTGAGGGTGGCGCGTCGGGTGACCATGCATGGGTTTGCCCTCAACCTCCATCCCGACATGCGCTACTTCGAGATGATGAACCCATGTGGGATCAGCGACCGCCCGGTCACCAGCCTTTCCGAACTTGTGGGCCGCAGGGTGACCCTGGAGGAGGCGGTGGAAGTCTTCGCTCCTCACTTCCAGAGGGTCTTCGGTTACCAGGAGTCGGAGATCCAGCTCGCCGCCTTCGCCCGGGGGCAGGGTCGACGATCGGAGTTCGAGGTGGACCGGCTGCTCGAAGCCGGGACCTTCAGCCCGGAGAAGAGGTTGGCGGAGCCGATCCTGATCAATGGCCGCCTCCCCGGCGAGCCGCCCCGCCCGGACTGGATGAAGGTGACTGCCCGTCTCGACGGCGACTATCTGGAGCTCAAGAAGCTGATGCGGGGTCTCGAGCTCAACACGGTCTGCGAGGAGGCCAACTGCCCCAACATCTACGAGTGCTGGGGGATGGGCACCGCAACCCTGATGATCCTCGGGGACAAATGCACCCGAGCCTGCTCGTTCTGCAACGTCACCACCGGCAAGCCCACCGAGTTCGACATCTTCGAGCCGTTCCGTGCCGCCGAAGCGATAGCCACGATGAATCTCAAGCACGCCGTGATCACTTCGGTCAACCGGGACGACCTCGACGATGGTGGCTCCGGGATCTTCGCCCACACCATCACCGAAAGTCGGCGCCGGTCACCCGGAACCGAGATCGAGGTCCTGATCCCTGATTTCAAGGGCGACCGGGAGGCGCTGCAAACCGTGATGGACGCGGTCCCCGAGGTGCTCAACCACAACGCCGAGACAGTGCTCAGGCTGCAACGGGACATCCGAACCTCCGCCAACTACGGACGATCGCTTGCCCTGCTCTGGAGGGCGAAACAGATGAACCCGGACGGTCTGACCAAGTCCGGGTTCATCGTGGGGATGGGGGAAAGCCGGGAGGAAGTCCTAGGGGCCCTGGCCGACATGAGAACGGTCGGAATCGACATCATCACCATCGGCCAGTACCTACGCCCCACGGCGAGACATCGTCCGATCCACCGCTATGTCCATCCCGACGAGTTCGCCGAGTACAAGGCATTCGGCGAGGGACGGGGAATCCCCCATGTGGAATCCGGCCCCCTCGTCCGCTCCAGCTATCACGCCCGCGAGAGCCGGGAAGCCGTCCCGGTCAGCATCGGGGCCGCTCCCTGCTGATCCCGCCGAGCTGCGGGAGAGCGCTGGGCTCGATACGGAGACGCCCCTCATCCTGATCGACACAACCCGAGGTGTCGTGCTCCTCACCAGACAGCAGCTCAAGGACCTGGTCCGCGCTGATC
>CAZRID010000532.1:0-1813 GCA_964600055.1 uncultured Acidimicrobiaceae bacterium | reverse complement strand
TTCGAGATTCGACGACGACCGACCGGCCATCCGAGGCGACCGACCGGCCGCCGGCGGTGGCTATCAAGCCACCACCTCTTGTTCCTCCCCCGGTGGAGGGGGCGGTGGAAGGACAACGGCCCGAATCCCGGCTGTTGCGCCGAGCCCTTCCGCTATCAGTACGGGAGACCGCTTGGACAGGACATAGATGTCCTGCGGTGCACCCGTGCTACAGCTGACGGCATTGCTCGTTACAACGAGGCGTTGGTGCGGAAGCCAGCCCACCGGTCTAAGAGACATTCGTCCTAGCTCGTCGGGGATCTGCAGGCCCCACCCTCGCGGGACATGCAACTTGTCGGGTTCTCCGGCGACGCAGTCGCCGAGCGAACTCCACGCATAGGGACTGAACTCGAACACATCAGACGACGCGAACCGGAAGCCGAACGCATTCTTGGCGATCGTGTCGAGGAAGGCATCCTCACCCATATGCAACGTATGAAGATGCCAGTTCTTCGGTCCATGGCGCGCCGTGTACCAGAGCTCCCGACCACTCTGTGTGAATTCGAGGTCTGTGATGAACCGGGCTTGCTCACCGCGCGCGAGGAGCTCCGCCTCGGTCCCGAGATTGGTCGCGAGATAGAGGCCGTAGTTGCCATCCTCTGCCAGTCCGGTCGTCGCGATGTGAGTCCCTGCAGGGTGGTACGTGACGTCGTCGTGGCGATCGAGGAAAGAGATGTCGATCGCTTTCCCACCGAAGCTCGATCTCTTCATCAGCCGACCATCGGTAGAGATGTAGACGATCGACTTCCCGGTCGGACGCGACCAAACGGCGTTTTCGGCCGGCCCCCCCGTCAGTGCCTTCGTCGTGCTCAGGCCGGTCGAGATCCCTCGCTCGGCCACGATGACGCGATCCGCGGGCGGGTTCCATGTCACTCCTGCGGTCACCGCGGGGATGTCACCGCTCGAGAGATCCGCTAGACACGTCTCGTTCGAACCGTCCGGACCGACTCCGATCAATCGATCGTCACGAACGAAGGTGACCTGGCCGCCGCGCGGAGGGGGTCCTAGACCGTCGCACTGATCATCCGTCGCTAATGTTTCTTCGGGCGAAGGCGTCGCACTCGGCTCTTCGGCCGTAGGGGCTTTGGAGACGATGGCGTCCTCGGGGGCTTCGGCGGCGGGGGTGCAGGCCGCTGCCAGGGTGCTCAGCACCACGATCCCCACTATCCGCCGCATGGCGAGAATCATCGCGCTGGGGGCGGTCGGCCCCCCAAGGCCCCAGGGACCAGGTTCGTCAGCTGAACCGCGTCTAGCGCGGTTCAGCGCACCAACCTCCCGGTTCCTCCAGGGAAGGGCCGGGCACTCTGGTCCTATGCCCGCCTGAATACCCAGGTCCTGGGGGGTCCACGAAGGTTTTCGGTCTGTTTTCTCACTCTTAGTGGTTTAGCCGCTACAGAGAGTGGCTAATAACAGGACAAGTCACCTGGAAGTAGCTAGGGATATGACGAAGGAGGACCAAGTGGACAAGCGTGCAAGATCCATCACATTGCTTCTGGCACTCGTCGCAGCGCTCGTACTGGCTGTGGCCCCGGCGATGGCGCACCACAAGGATGGCCACGACAACGGTGGTGGCAGCCACAGCGGCGCAAGCGATCGTGATGGTGATGCGGATTCGGATCCCAACACCGCATACACCGAGGACAACGACACGAACGATGGCGGAACGCCGAACAACGTGGCCGACGAGGGCGACAACCAGCACCCGTCGGGCAGAGACCGTTCCGTCGAGAACGGTGGCGCCGGCACCCAGGGCAAGTCGGAGTCGAACCCGGAC
>CAZRID010000531.1:0-1830 GCA_964600055.1 uncultured Acidimicrobiaceae bacterium | reverse complement strand
CCTCCCGCCAACGCCTCCACCAGAGCATCATGATGCCGCGGTCCGCTCCCGAGAACAGAGAGTATGGTTTGCGCCCGTCGCGAAGGGCAACGTGGGTGTGCACCGTGCCGCCCCAGCTCGGAGGACCGCAAGTGTCCAGGGAAGCGCCGGCCGACACACTCAGCGAGTCGGAGGCTCCCACTTCGAGGGGCCACACTCGGGTGATTCGCACGGTGTCACTCTCGATCGAGCCGGCCAGGCAGGCGACGCGCTCCGCTTTGGCCTGGATGCTCGCGTCCCACAGCCGGTGGAGCTCAGGCTGGGCCGAGGCCTCGAAGCGAAACCCACTCGGGGCGCGCCCGGCCGTGTTGCCGGCAAGAAGAAGGGTCAGCGCTGCGACAAGGACTGACCCGGGTAAGATTTCCATCCAGGTCCTAGGAGCCGGAGGGTCCGATAGCCACTCCCCAGGGGGTGCTTCCAGCCGGAATCTTCTTCACCACCTGCATCGTCTCGGTATCAACCACAGAGACGTCGTTGGAGGGCCCGTTGGCTGTGTAGAGCTTCTTGCCGTCGGGAGTGAGTGCGATGCCCCAGGGGCGCTGTCCTACCGGAGTCGTGGCGATCACGGAATTGGTTGCGGCATTGATCACCGAGACGGTGCCGCCCCGGCCGTTGGCGACATAGACCCGCTTGGCGTCGGGTGACACCACCACACCCATCGGCTTCGAATCCTTGGGCAGTTTGATCACCTGGGCGACTTTCCTTGCCGGAACGTCGATCACCCAGACAGTTCCGTCGATCTCGGAGGTTACATAGGCCCGGCTGCCGTCGGGGGTGAATGCCAGGTCGCGAGGCCGTTTTCCGACGTCGATCTGCCCGAGGACCTTTCCCGTATGGGTATCGATGAGCGTCAGGTTGTGATCGGTCTCCCCCGTTATCCAAACCACCGAGCCGTCGGGCTGGAGCCGGACTCCTTCCGGCTCCCTTCCCACCTTTACAGTGGACCGGACCTGTCCACTCGGGATGTCCACGATCGATGCAGTGTGGGCATCTTCGTTGGAGACGAAGAGGGTGGACCCGTCGCGGCTGATCTCGAACGATTCCGGGTCGGATCCGCCGGGCAGAATCCGAGTCACCTTCCTCGTGCCCACGTCGACCAAGGCAACTCCGTCCTTGCTCTTGTCGGTGGCGAGCTTCTGGCACTCCTCGTCCGACATGGTCGGGGGGCACTTGGGCGAGCCACTGAGCGCCACGAATACGGTCCTCCCGTCAGGGGCGATCCGCACCCCGCGTGGACGGGTCCCAACCGGAATGCTGGCTACCACACTGTCCGTACGCGTGTCGATGACGGTGAGCTCGTGTGAATCCTCGTTGGTTACGTAGGCCAGCTCACCGGTCGGGCGAGCCGTGGTGGCGGCCGTGCCGGCACCCGCGGCTGGGGAGGGCTGCTCCTTGCCGCACGCGGCGAGGAGTAGCCCTGCCAGGACTGTCATCCTGAGCCCGTTCGCTGCGCCTAGGGCGGGCTCCGCTAAGGATCTAATGGGAAGCATCGAAAATCGCCCTGTCACGGTTCCGGGCCTGGTCGAGTCCCTTGATCTCGCTCCGCCCGCGAACGCCGGTAAAGTTGGCTCCGTTGATATCGGCCTTGTCCAGCTTGACGTCGGTCAGGTCCGCTCCGGAGAAGTCGGTTTGGATCAACTCGCTGTTTCTGAGGTCGGCGCCCACCAGGCGAGCCTTGGCCAGCGTGGCGTGGGACAAGTCTGCCTTGAAGAGATTGGCACCCGACAGATCGGCACCGGTCAGATCCGCGCCCACGAAGGTCGCCCGCATGACCCCCATCGACTGGTTGCC
>CAZRID010000530.1:0-1841 GCA_964600055.1 uncultured Acidimicrobiaceae bacterium | reverse complement strand
TGGGGGTTCTCGTAGCGGGGGCGGGATTTGAACCCGCGACCTTCGGGTTATGAGCGACGAGTGGGTCCCGAATAGCAAATCTGGGCGTCCGTTAGCGATGATCTGCATCATGACAGCGCGGAAACCGAGCTGTTCAACCAGAAACTCCAAGAATGGGAAGACTTCTACAACTACAACCGACCCCACGGCAGCCTCGGCGGCCAAACCCCCTACGAAAGACTAAAACAGAAAACCGAGAGCCCTCTGTAAACGGCCACCATCAGTCGCACAGTCTTTGTCATCTGTCGCTCCAGGCCCGAACCCGCGGACCTGGTGGGACAGTCGCCACGATCCGCATCCCGCCTTTCAAAACCAAGGCATTGCCTGGGTTTTCTGGTGGTAGCGGGGGTGGGATTTGAACCCACGACCTTCGGGTTATGGGCCCGACTGGTGGGTCCGGGGTAGCAGATCTGGGCGCCCGTTAGCGATGATCTGCATCATGACGGTGCGGAACCGCTGCTAACGGGTGATCGGTGGTGTCGGGCCGTGTCAGGCGGTTCGTCATCAGTCTGTCATCAGGCGACGACGACCGCCCTGCTCGAGGATTGTTCGGAACCTGGCCACGGTCGGTCGTCTCCCTGCGCAGCACCAACGCGAGCCACTCATATATATGCGACCGTCAGCAGGCGGACTTCTGCTTCGACACACACCTCGAGTAGTTCCTCTATCAGGATGGTCATCGACGTGCCGCGGCCGCACGATGCTGGACCCGCACGATGGCGACTCCCCCTTACCGCACCGGGCATGACACACCCGCACCGGAGCGGCCTGGGCGCCCGGTCTCTCGATCAAAGTCGTGTCGGCCTTCGAAATAAGAACTGGCTTCAACCTCCAACCTTCGGTTACGAGTCCGACGGCCGCTCAGTGGCTTCCTGGCTCCCGGTAGTGCCGACCGGGATCGAAGGAGATGGGAGGCTTTCAGTGGCCGATGTCGCGGTCGCCAGCCTCTGCGAGACCGCTCTCGTATGCGAACACGACAGCCTGAGCACGGTCGCGCAAGCCGAGCTTGGTGAGAATGCTCGACACGTGCGATTTCACCGTGGCGGCTCCGATGAAGAGCCCCTCCGAGATCTCAGCGTTGCTGGACCCACGCGCGATCAAAGCCAGTACCTCGCGCTCCCGGTCTGTGAGACGTTCCAAGCGGCCCGACACCGCGGTGTCGACGCCGAGGCGCTCGGCGAACCGGCCGATGAGGCGTCTGGTGATGGAGGGTGCGAGCAGGGCTCCTCCGTCGGCTATCGTGCGCACGGCGGTGACGAGTTCCTCGGGTGGGATGTCTTTGAGCACGAAGCCGCTGGCACCGGCGCGCAGTGCCTTGTATACGTACTCGTCCGGGTCGAACGTCGTCAGGATCACCACCCGAACTTCCCAGTCGGCGTCCTCGACGATCCTGGAAGTCGCCTCCAGGCCGTCCATCTCCGGCATCCGGATATCCATGAGGATCACGTCCGGGCGATGGGTGCGTGCCGCCTCGATCGCCTCGAGCCCGGTTCCGGCTTCGGCCACAACTTCGATGTCGTCCTGGTGACCGAGGATCATGGCGAATCCGCTCCGCACCAATGCCTGATCGTCGACGACAACGACACGAATGCTCACGCCGACTCCTCTCCGATGGGCAAATGGGCAACGACTTGAAAACCCCCACCCGGACGGGGCCCTGCGTCGAGGCTTCCACCTAACAGCAGTGCTCGCTCGCGCATGCCGACGATCCCGTGGCCCGACCCGGGCAAGATGGTGGCACCGTGCCCGTTATCGAGCACCTCGATGGCGATCCCATGGTTGTCGCTGCTGAGCCGCACCTC
>CAZRID010000529.1:0-1843 GCA_964600055.1 uncultured Acidimicrobiaceae bacterium | reverse complement strand
CGGACACCGGGCGGGAAAGTGCCCTGGGAGCCCGTGAGCCCGCCCAGCCGCCCTCCGAGATCGGACGACCCCGGCGCCACGGGTGGGGGCGACCTCACGGTCAAGGTCGAGCTGGATGGGGTCCTCGTCGGGAAGGGTGTGCTCAAGGGCTACCAGAATAAGGCGCAGAGAGTTTTCGGCGATAGTTCGCGCTGGCCGGAAATTCAGTCGTGAGGACTCTACTCGCCGGCGAATTAGCAGAAGCCCAAGACTGGGACAGCGAGTACCATGTGAAGCTCGAGGTAATGAACGCTTCGGGCACATGGATCGACGTCGGGGCTGCGCTCGGCAAGGCATGGATAGTAAACGTCACATGGGGCGAGCACCGAGACACCCCGGTCGCCGCGGCCACGTTCACCATCGTCCGAAACATCGGTGACGCATCCTTGGCACCACTGATGACGGCCAGCGTCCTGAACGTGGACGACGCTTTGGACTACGCCCCGCTCTTGAACATCGGCCGCTCCATGAGGGCCTCGACGGCCACGATGGCAGAAGGCGTAGCACTCGATCCAGCCAAGTACCGTCCAGCCTTCACAGGGCGAATTGACGACGTGTTCGTGCTCGAGGATGGCGAGGGCCGACCTAGCATGATAACGCTTCCCTGCTCGGACCTGGGCGGATGGCTTATGGATCTCCAGATCGAGACCGAGGGAACTCAGTACGGCGATCCGATCACGCCACCGGATCTGGAAGATGCCCTGCAATCGGTCATCGACGACAACATCCCGGTAGGTGAACCAGCGGTCACCTTGGTCAAACAATCAGCTTCCAACTTCGCCGTCACCGATTACCGGCAAGGTGAGACCAAGCTGCTGGAAGGTCTAATTACACTCGTCCTTGACTCGACAGGCGAGGATTTGAGATACCGCTTCGACTCTGCCCATGTGTCGCAGTTGATGTGGTTCAACCCTGATAGAACCCGTGTCACGGTCGATGCCACGTTCACGGCCGACCAGTACCTGATGCGCCGAGTGGATTTGTCGCTCAAGAACATCCGGAACGCGGGCGAACTGTCATACGCCGAGGCAGGCGTTGCTGGAGTGGTAACTGCCGAAGATGCGACATCGATCGCGGACTACCGGAGGAGATTCTTCCGGCTGCCGTTCAGCTCGATGCTCTCGACGGAAGCCGAAGCGCAGACGGTGATCGATACCGTGGTGAACGACCTAAGCGGCCCGCCGGCAGAGGCACAAGCTGAACTTCCCTTCTGCTGGTTCGTTCAACTGTTTGACCGCTACACGTTCGAGGCGAACGGCAAGCAGTACGACGAGGATCAAACCTTTGCGGTCGGAGGTTATCAGCACACGATCGAGAACGGGCGCGGGACGACAGCCCTGACCCCTCTGACCGCGCGGATCGTGGGAGCATATGCAGCATGGCAGAGGCGGTTGACTGGAACGGGTGGGGTCGTGCCCAGCAAGATCCCACCTTCTGCCCTTATTTCTATCGCCTCCGCGTCGAGACAATTCTCCATAGTGTTCTTCGATGCCTCGGAGGGAACCGCCCCGTATCAGTACCAATGGCGAGAAGATGTCGAGGGAATTTCAGTAGGAACCTACTCTGCCTTCGCTCCCTTGACGGTCGGCGACATGACCCGAAAAGTCTTCGCCAATCATTACCACGACACCCACGTCTACCTGATCGTGCAGGATGCGACAGGCTTGGTGAGCGACGAGGTACACATCACGCTTACCGCCGTAGCGGACTCCTCAGAGGGCGCGGGTGATGGGGCGGGCCAGGGAGAGGAAGAGGACACCAGGGGCGGGAGAGGGGGCATCCCTGTTCCGGGCTTCCGCTACCA
>CAZRID010000528.1:0-1850 GCA_964600055.1 uncultured Acidimicrobiaceae bacterium | reverse complement strand
TGGCTGTGGACACCCGCCTCCGCCCGGAGGACCCCTTCCGGGTGGGCGTCCTGGTTCCCATGTGTACGGAAACAATACATGGGAGTTGGATTTGTTCGTGGATTGCGGAGTGGCCGAAGTTCTGAACCTGAGACGGTTCGTTTCACATGTGAAACGTGGAACCTCAGGTTCGGCGTTACAGCTCCATCACCACCGGGACGATCACCGGGCGGCGGGCGGTTTCGGCGCGGATGACGCGGCCGGCGGCCTGGCGGATGGTCTTCTGCAACTCGCCGATGTCCGAGCGGCCCGAGGCGTGGGAGCCGATCGCCTCTCTGACCGCATCGGCGGCCTTGGCCAGTACCGTGGTCGGGTCGTCCATGAGCCCGTGGCTATCCATGTCGGGCCCGTAGAGGATCTCACCGGTGTCGTGGTCGATCCCGACCGTGACCACCACCACCCCCTCGTCGGCGAGATGTGACCGGTCGCGGAGGACACCGGACTGGACATCACCCACGGCGGACCCGTCGAGATAGACATAACCGGCCGGGACTGCCCTCCTCTCGACCTGGGTCTTCTTGCCCTTGAGGATGACCTTGTCACCGTCTTCGAGCACGTCGACATGGGGCACACCCATGCGCCGGGCCAGCTCGGCGTGGGCGTGGAGATGGCGATACTCGCCGTGCACCGGGACGAACGCCTGGGGCCGGACGACGTTGAGGAACGTCAGAAGCTCGTCACGGCTGGCATGACCCGAGACATGGACGTTGGCGTTCTGACCGTGGACCACATCCGCACCACGTCGAGTCAGATTGGAGATGACTTTGGATACGGCGGTCTCGTTGCCCGGGATGGGCTTGGCCGAGATGAGGACGGTGTCGCCTTGCCCGAGCTCCACGAACTTGTGCCTGCCCTGCGAGATCAGGGACAAGGCGGCAAAAGGCTCACCCTGGCTGCCCGTGGTTATCAGTAGCTGTTGGTCCAGAGGCAGGTTCCCCAGTTCTTTGATGTCTACCACCGACTTCGCAGGCACCTCGAGGACGCCCAGATCGACGGCGATCGTTGTGTTCTTGTGCATCGAACGGCCGAAGAACGCGATCTTTCGCCCATCGCGGATCCCGGCGTTGGCGATCTGCTGAACACGATGGATGTGGGAAGAGAAACAGGCCGCAATCACCCGACCCGGAGCATTGCGGATGACGTCGGCGATCGGCTGACCCACCGAGCTCTCCGAAGGCTCGAATCCAGGCTTCTCGGCGTTGGTGGAATCACTGAGCAGGAGCCGCACCCCTTTGCGCCCGAAGGCGGCGAGAGCAGGAAGATCCGTTGCCCTGCCATCGATCGGTGTCGGATCCAACTTGAAGTCACCCGAGTGGAGGATCACCCCTTCCGGCGTCTCCAACGCCACAGCTGAGGCGTCGGGGACCGAGTGAGAAGTGGGTATCAACTGGAAGCGAAACGGCCCGTGGTCCATCCACTTCTTGGTCTCGACGGGTCGCAGATCGCCGTCCACCGCCAGCTCTTCGATGCGGGCCCGAGCCAGCTCTATCGAGAACCTCGTGCCGTACACCGGGACGTTGATCTCCTTGAGGAAGTAGGCGAGTGCGCCCATGTGGTCCTCGTGCCCGTGGGTGAGGATCACGCATTCGACGTCTTTGGACCTCTCGGCCAACCAGGACCAATCGGGGAAGACGAGGTCAACACCGAGCATGTCCTCCTCAGGGAACATCAGACCACAGTCGATCAGCGCGATCTTGCCTTCGATCTCGACCGCGGCGCAGTTGCGACCGATCTCTCCGAGACCGCCGAGAAAGGTGACGGAGACGCTCACAGGCCCTGAACGGCGCCCACGGCCTTCTCGACCGCGACCA
>CAZRID010000527.1:0-1850 GCA_964600055.1 uncultured Acidimicrobiaceae bacterium | reverse complement strand
TAGGGGTGGGGGTCGGTGTGTACGGCCTGCTGCAGCAGCCGGTAGAAAACAGACGGCTGTCCTGCGATGCCAACCTGACCCGGGTCGTCTTCGACCCCGAATCCCAACCCCTCGACGTGGGAAGAACCAAACGACTCATCACCCCCGCTCTCCGCGCCGCGGTCTGCGCCCGAGACCTGGGATGCGTCTTCCCCCGATGCGACCGACCCTCACACTGGTGCGACGCCCACCATCTCCACCACTGGGCCGACGGAGGCGACACCAGCATCGAAAACCTGATCCTCCTCTGTCGACACCACCATGTCCTCATCCACGAAGGAGGCTGGACCATCACCGGCACCCCCCGGCAACCTCGCCTTCTACCGGCCCGACGGCAGCCAACTCGGCGTCGACCCGCCACCCCGCCCCTACAAGAGCCCATATATCAACACCAAACCACCCGACAGACCCACGATCGACTTCCGCAGCATCTACCCCACCCTCCCCCGACTCAGAGGTCCCTAACCCCGCCTGTCGGCTCGTCCCGCACCCACACCCCAACCGCAGTTGGGTGCAGTGTCGCCGTCACCACCTCCGCCCAGTCGTCGGCCACCTGGTCTGCATCGACCTGGTCCTGGAGCCGTTTGGCAAAATCATTGGCTATCCGCTCCGGGTCGTAGCGCGACCGGTTGAAGCGCCGGTCGACCCATCTCATCACTCTCCGCCGCACCGGGTTGAACAGTGCAGCCACGGCCAGAGTCGATCCGGCGACGAACAGCGGGGTTTGCTCGCCGACGACCCGGGAGGGGAGCCAAACCGTACCGAATCCGTAGACCGCGGCGAGCGCACCGGCGACCAGGGCATAGGACACGGTTCGACTCATCAGCCGGTCGATCTCGAACAGCCGGTAACGGAGGATGGCCAGGGTGAAGGCCGCGGTGACGAAGACGGTGAACCCGAAGTTGAGAAGAGGCTCGAGCCATACCGGGCCGTCGTTGTAGTTCCCGGCGAAGGCAAAGAATGCAAGTGCGACGGGCCCCACCCACATCAGGACTTTGATCTGCTGTCGCTCCACCCCTTCGCCCTGGCGGTATCGCGCTACCAGGGAGAGGACGGCGAGGGCGATCATGACGAACTGCCCGGGAAACACCACGACCGAGATCAGGAACTCGAACATTGGGGTGAGTGAGGGCACACCGAGAGGGTTGCGGAGCGCCCCAGCCACCGGCTCGGAATCGATGGAGAAAGCCATGGTCACGAATGCGGCGACCACCACCGAGACTGCCAGCCAGAGGACGGGGCGCCACCGACGTGATGGGAGGTGCCCGTCCGGGTAGAGCAGGATCAGGAACGGGATGTTGAACGAGGCGAGGATCCAGATCCAACGTGTCAGCCAGCCGGCGGCGAGCACGATGGGGACCGCTCCCCATCTGTCCAGCCCCCACTGGGTGAACTCGGCTGTCAAACTCTCGATCGGGAAGCTGAGGCCGGCAACCATGATCCACCAACCGACGGCGTTCCCCGGGTGTCGCAGGACGAGACGCAGCCCCAGGGTGCCAACTGCGACGAACGCGAGGTCTTCGAATGCCTGGAGCAGCGGACCCGCGTTGTCGACCGGATCGGTGGTGGGGAGGGCAGAAGTCGCGAACAACAGAGCCACCTCGGCCACATAGGCGAGCAGCATCACCACCCACAAGACCCAGGCCAAACGGCGCCGGGTCAGATCACTCATCCTTCATCCTCAGCATCGTCACCTAGGCCCGTGACGAGATCGTTACGGGGGCGGAATCTCACGTCGCCGTCTCAACCCACGACCTCCAACCGGGGATCGGTCCCGAGCAGACCTTGATACCGCCGCTCCACATGATCCC
>CAZRID010000526.1:0-1850 GCA_964600055.1 uncultured Acidimicrobiaceae bacterium | reverse complement strand
CAGCATTTCGGTCACGGTGAGCACCAGATCGGTGGCGGTGGTTCCTTCCTGGAGCGCACCCAACAACTCGAAGCCCACGACTTGCGGGGTCAGCATCGAGATCGGCTGGCCGAGCATGGCCGCCTCTGCCTCGACGCCGACCTGAGTGGCGTGCACGCCGCCTCTGCTGGTTGCGACGATCCTCACCCTGCCATCCCGGTCGTCCGGGGCAACGCCCACGGTGAGGGCGTAACGTACGAGCTTGGACGCCGACGACGTATCCCCCAGCAAGGGCCCGAGTCGCGACGAGTTGCCCGCTCCGGCACCGTCGAACGTCAACCCCGAGTCCCTCCGAACCCTCCGCTCGCAACTGACCGAAGGGGAAGATGTTGTCGACCCCGCCACTTGGGCGGGGTCGGTGCCCGTCCAGTCCGGCATCGCTCCGCGGGTGAGGGTGGGCCGGTCCCGCTGGTTCAACCTGCTGTGGCTCCTCCCGATCGGGTTCCTGCTCCTGATCATCGGGATCGCCGTCGCCAAGGAGTTGCGCGGTCTGGCCTCGGTGCAGTCCTTCATCGAACGGTCACCCGGCACCGTGGAGCCGGCCAACGGCCAGGAGGGCATCCCCACCTGGGTCGGGTGGCAGCACTTCCTGAACCTGTTCATGATGATCTTCATCATCCGCTCCGGGATCCAGATCATGTCCGACCACCCCCGGCTGTACTGGACCCGACACAGCACGCCGGGCAAGGAGTGGTTCCGGTTCCAGAAGGAGGTCCCCGAGGACCCGTTGTGGACGGCGAAGCAGGACTCAGTGTCTCTTCCCGGTCAGATCGGCCTGCCCGGGATCCGCCACTCGATCGGCCTGGCCCGCTGGTGGCACCTGGGTGTTGACATGCTCTGGCTGGCCAACGGTGCGGTGTTCTACGTGATGATCTTCGCCACCGGGCACTGGCGGCGCCTGGTCCCGATGACCTGGGACCACATCCCCAACGTGGCGTCGGTGGCCCTCCAGTACCTGTCGTTGGACTGGCCCGTCGATGACGGCTGGGTGGCCTACAACAGCCTCCAGGTCACCGCCTATTTCATCACCGTCTTCGTCGCCAGCCCGTTGGCGGTGCTCACCGGGTTGGGGATGTCGCCAGCGCTGTCCACCCGTTTCAAGCGCATCAGTTCGGTGCTCAGCATCCAGACCGCCCGATCGCTGCACTTCCTCGTGATGGTCTGGTTCCTCTTCTTCATCGTGATGCACGTCACCTTGGTCGTCACCACCGCGGTGCGGGAGAACCTGAACTACATGTACGCCAGCCGGAGCGACGACTCGTGGCTCGGGTTCTGGATCTTCGCGGCGTCGATGGTCGTCGTCATCGTCGGGTGGGTTGCGGCCACGCCGTTCACGCTGCGTCACCCTCGGACGGTCCAGCGTGTCGGTTACGCGCTGATCGGGCCCGTGCAGCGCCTGTTTGAACACATCGATGCCAAGCCCGGTCAGTACGACGAGGACGACATCTCGCCCTATCTGTGGCACAACGGCAAGTACCCCGAGACCGACGAGTACTGGGACCTGTATGCGAACGACTTCGCCGACTACCGGCTGCGGATCAACGGACTCGTCGACAACCCCGTCGACCTGAACCTGAAGCAGCTCCGGGACCTGCCGTATCACGAGCAGATCACCCAGCACTTCTGCATCCAAGGATGGTCGGGCATCGCCAAATGGGGAGGCGTGTCCATGCAGGCCATCGTCGACCTGGTCCGGCCCGCTCCAGAAGCCGGGTGGGTCGTCTTCTACTCCCTCGGCGATGGCCCCGACGGCGGTATCTACTACGACGCGCACCCGATCGAGCAGATGAGCTACCACCTGACGATGCTGG
>CAZRID010000525.1:0-1853 GCA_964600055.1 uncultured Acidimicrobiaceae bacterium | reverse complement strand
TCGGAATGGGTTATCGATGGCGGCGCAGTTCTCGGCCCGGTAATCGACCTTCCCCAGGAGTAGCCGAGATATCAGCCAGGGGTGGCCGCCTCGCGGAGGCCACCCTGCCCGCTCACCTGTTGGAGTCCTTCTCTTCGGAGTCGAGGTTTCACATGAGTTCCATGCCATGGCTTCGCTCCCGCTCTGGGTGGCGCCCAGGCAACAGGCTGTATTCGTGCAGGGCCTGTCTGATCAGCTGTTCGTCTCGATCGAGGTGGCTTGCGAGGTAGCGAATAACCTCAGCGCCGTGTGGCGGGTCGGAAAGGCGCTCGACCAATGGACTGACCGCATGGAGCGCCCGAGCCGTGGCCTCCACCTCGTTGAGGTCGTATCGGTCGAGAGTTCGGTCTATGAGGTGGTGGAGGAGGGGTGTCGGATTGATGAGGGCGGTCTGAAGGACATCTGCTCTGCCGTTGGCAATGAGGCTGGCGGGATCTGTTCCGGCGGGGAGGGTGAGCTAAATGAAGGTGGAAGCTTCCGAGTGTGGGCTTGGGGAGGTCGGCGACCCGCTCGGCTGCTTGTAGGCCTGCTGGATCTCCGTCGAAGGCGAGGGTGACGGTGGATGCGACGGACCGCAGCGCCTCAAGGTGGTGGTTGGTGAGGGCTGTACCTCCGGTGGCGACGGTGTGGGTGATGCCGGCTTGGTGGGCGGCGATGGCATCGGTGTAACCCTCGACGATCACCGCATGTTGGTTTGTTGCGATCGCCGGCTGGCCGAGGTGGAGTCCGTACAGCAGCGATGACTTCTTGTAGAGGGGGGTTTCGGGCTGTTGAGGTACTTGGGTCCGTCGCCGGTGATGAGCCGTCCGGCGAAACCGCGGGGTGAACCTGTTGCGTCATGGATGGGGAATACGACTCGGCCGCGCATGCGGTCGTAGAGCTGTCCGGTTTGGGCTCGGCCCGCCAGGCCGGACTCGAGGAGGATGTCGTCGGAGATCCCTTCGCTTCTGAGGGTCTTGACGAGGCAGTCCCAGCTTGCCGGCGCGTAGCCGAGCTGCCATCGGTCTACCGACTCCTCGTTGATTCCGCGTTCCTCAAGGAAAGCCCGCGCCCGGTCATCGTGGCCTATCTGGCTCTCGTAGAAGTAGATGGCGGCCTGCAGGGCTGCTTTTCCCTCCCCGTCACTAACCCGACCAGACCTTGGCGTGCTGACGGCGGGGAGGCTCATCCCGTCCGGCTCTCGTCGACTGGTGGTCATCGTCTGGGAGCGGTCGTGTTCGAGTTGACGGTCGGCCTCGAGGTGTGTGATGACTTGGTGGGCGCACCGGATCACCCGGTCGGCGGTGGCGGTCACCTTGTCGAGGTCACCGCCTGACCACGAGGCCACGTAGGGGAGGCTGTAGCCGGTGGTGTCCACGCCTAGGGCGGCGCAGATCATGTAGGCCACCGATTCGGCTTCCACCTCGACGATTCCTCGACAGTTGGGACGGCCATGCGAATTCGGCTCATGCAGATCGATGCGGGCCAGCTCATGGACCGCGGTTTTGAACCGCTGCGCTCCGGGCAGGCCTGCCCGCACCATCACCTCGCGTTTCCGCCAGTCGGTGATGCCGTTGGCCTCTCCGAGCCGTTCGATGTCGGCGACCTGCAGGGAGAAGCCTGCTTCGGCGATGAGTTCGGTCACCTTCCCCCATGGAGCGGGCAGATCCCCCTCGACGAGCGTGGTTCGGACTTCGGGTAGCGGCTCGCCGTCGGTCTGGGAAAGGTCGAATACGTGAACCACCCGGAATCCGACCACCCGTCGTTCCTCCTCGCTGTCGGTGACCTCGATCTTTCGTATGACCGGAGCAAGGATCGCTAATCCTTGTTCTCCC
>CAZRID010000524.1:0-1853 GCA_964600055.1 uncultured Acidimicrobiaceae bacterium | reverse complement strand
CTGAGCAATTTGATGAGCTCGGCCGGGATGCAGTGGGCGTGAACGTCGTAGATCAAGATTCGGACCCTGCTTCTGCGTTGGGGATCACGGGTAGGAGGACGGAGGCAGGACGATCGGGGCCGCCGTGAATGGTGGTGGTCCCTCCGAATATCGCTGGGGGTCGGTCGTTGGGGTCGTCGTGAAGGAACGGCCCCACCCCGGTGAAAGGGTTCTTGAAGGTCGAGATGCCGTCGGAGGCGGAGGCGTCGGCGTAGTGGTAATCGCGCCCTCGCACCGTCAGCCCCAGCCTGTAACCGGGCGGCACCACGATCGAGGTTGGCCAGATCTCGATGTCGAGGCGATAAACCTCACCCGGGGTGAGCGACTGGCGTCCGGTGTGAAGGTGATAGGGACGCCATGGGGTCGACCTGGCGGGATCAAGGGCGCGGTGTGACGCCCGCAGCCAGCCGTGGGCAAGAGGCGTGTGTGCGTCCAGTGCTCCCTGGAAGGTGACCTCCTCGCCTTCGGGGTCGAAGAGACGGAGTACCAGGAAGAGGTCGGCGTCTTCGGTGGTCGAGGAGACCCACAATCGAGCGGTCGAGGGACCGGTTATCTCGACCTCCTTGTCGTGGCGTTCGGTGAGGAAAGTGAGGCCGTCACCCATCGCCGCGAACGGCGCCGTCCATTCGCTCAACGATGGTTCGGCCACGAGTTGGCCGGCCCGATCCAGATGCATGGTGGTCCAGCGGGTCTCGGGCAGAGGCCACGCGGTGGCGGTCCTCGGCTGGAACCCATCGACCTTTCTGACGTTGATCATCACCGGTGGCCTCCGGTCCCAACCGTTGCCTTTGCCTTTCAAGAAGTGGTTGAAGAACTCGAGTTGCAAGAGCCGTCCGTAATCGGTGTAGAAGTGGGTCCAGTGCTCGATCCCGTGAATTTCCAGCCACTTGTGCCTGGACGACACCCCCATGAACCCTTCGATGTTTCCGCGTAAATGCAAGCCTTGGCCTCCCCAGTTGCCGGCGCTGAGCAGGGGAGTGTCGATCTGCTCGAATACGCCTGAACGGTCGCGGTGGTACCTGTCGTCGAGGGGATGGGCGGCGATGTCGATCCCGAAGTCGGCGCGGTTGGAAGCCAGCTCCTCGTCGGTGAGGGGTTCGTCACCGCAGACCGCCAGCCCGTTGATCGAGGCGGCGGGTCCCCGGCTGCCGAGCCCGTACTGGACAGTCTTGACCTGCTTGTCGTACCAGTTGGGAAAGAAGGTGCACAGGATGCCGCCGTGATGGGTCATGTCGCGATAGAAGTCCGACGCCCCCTCCCATACGCACATCGCCGCCAGATGGGGCGGTTGCAGGGAGGCAACCTGCCATTGGTTGATCCCGTAGTACGAGATGCCGTTGAGGCCGATCTTTCCCGTCGACCACGGCTGTCGGGCTGCCCATTCAATGCATTCGTACATGTCCTTCGTCTCGCGGGGTGAAAAGTGATCGATGTATCCGGGTGAGCGCCCGGCCCCGCGCGAATCGACCCGGAGGCATACGTAGCCCTCGGGGACCCATTTCTCCGGGTCGACCACCTCCCAGTTCTGAAAGTGATTTGACGACCCTGCTTCGACGTCGGGATGCCCGGTCACCATCCTTTTCCACTGGTCGGGATAACCGTCCTGGAACGCCAGCCCCTTGGCGTAGGGCCCATGGCTGAGGATCACAGGGTGCTGGCCGCGGTCGGGCCGGTAGACGTCGGCCTTCAGGACGACGCCGTCATCCATGCTGATCTTTACGTCCCATTCCGTTTTCATCTCGCCATCACCAGTCAATCGCGTAGACCAGGCCTCTGTCTCCATCCACCGCCAGCGCGAACCGACCGGTGGTTCC
>CAZRID010000523.1:0-1854 GCA_964600055.1 uncultured Acidimicrobiaceae bacterium | reverse complement strand
TTTTTTGGGTTGTCCGGCTTCGCTTGCAATCGAACTAATGTTCGGTGGGGAGCCACCGGGGTGCCATTACCCAAGGTGCCAGTGCCGCGTGCTCGTGGCTATTGAGGTTTCCTGGAGCCGGATGTTCTAAAGGGCGCTTTGAAAGCCCTCTATTGGAAGTTTGGGGGGCCTGGTCCGCATTTGTCGTCGCTGGGTGAGGTTCCCCCCGAAGTGTGGAGGCATGCTCTATAAGGAGAGTCATGTCAGTTACACGAAGGAAGTATGACCCCCAGTTCCGGGAGGGGGCGGTACGGATTGTCAGGGAGACGGGCAAGCCGGTCGTCCGGGTGGCCGACGATCTGGGGATCCACCCGGAGACCTTGGGTAGGTGGGTGAGGGAGGATCGGGTCGACCGGGGTGAGACCGAGGGTCTGTCGGTCGATGAGCGGGCCGAGCTGATCGGGCTCCGCAAGGAGAACGCCGAGCTGCGGATGGAGCGTGATGTACTCAAACGATCCGTGGTCCTCTGGGTGAAGGAGGCGACCCGATGAGCCTGGCCAGCCATATCGCTTCCCAGCGGACCGACCATGGGGTGCCCCAGGCGGTGACCTGCCGGGCGTTGGGCGTCTCGGAGTCATGGTTCTACAAGTGGCGGGACCGGTCCCCGACTTCCCGCCAGCTCCGACGCCAACACATCGACGGGAAGGTGAAGAAGGCCTTCGACGACTCCGGCGGCACCTACGGGTCGCCCCGGGTGCTGGCCGAGCTCCGTGAGGTCGGGGAGACGGTGACGAAGAAGACGGTGGAAGACTCGATGCGCCGCCAGGACCTGGTGGGCCGACCCAAGAAGAAGAGGAGAGGTTTGACCAAGGCTGACAAGACCCAACCGCCGGCACCCGACCTGTTGGGCCGGGACTTCACCGCCGAGAGGCCCAACCAGAAATGGTGCGGCGATTTCAAACAGATCGACACCGACCAAGGCCCCACCTTCTTGGCTTCGTGTCTGGACCTGTATGCAAGGAGGATGGTCGGGTTCGCTCTCACAGATGACTACCCCACCGCAGAGTTGGCCACCGCCGCCGTCAACATGGCGGTGGCGGTACGGGGCGGGGACGTGGCTGGGGTGATCTTCCACAGCGACCGTGGCAGCCAATACACCAGCGACGCCTTCGGGACTGCCTGTGAAAAGTTGGGGATCGCCCAGTCGATGGGAAGGGTCGGCTCGGCGCTCGACAACGCCGCCGCCGAATCGTTCTTCTCCACCCTCGAACACGAGTTCCTCTCCCGCCGCAAGTTCACAAGCCGTGCCGAAGCCCGCCGGGCCGTCGCTACATGGATCGACCAGTTCTACAACCCAAGGAGGCGCCACAGCACCAACCGAATGATGTCCCCCATCGACTACGAGAACGCCGCCAAAGCCAACCAGAACACCGCTACGGTGACAGAAGAAGCAGCATAAGAAACCCTCCACGATTAGGGGGGAAGCTCAGGGTCAGCTTGACGTAGGCGCGAGCACGGCTGCGATGACTCGGATCTCCTCAGATGCGACGATGAATATTGCATGCGAAGGTACCGCGACATTCGTCAGGCCAGCTACGGCCACCGCGAACCATCTCTGAACTCGGAACCGGGCGCCGTGACTTCGGCAGTCACGAACTCAAACACTCTCGGCCGTCCACGGTGACCGGGCAGAGGGCGTCAGGACGGGCTGGCGTGCGCTCCAGGTTTGTCACGGATCTGCGACGCGACTTGGCGGAGATTGCTCTCCAATAGCCGGCCGGCTCGGTGGGTGTTCGTGAGCCGCCGCAGGTCGCAAACCCGAGGCCGAGGGCTCCAGCAAGCATCATGCCCCAAATCACGCTCGGGCGACGAGGA
>CAZRID010000522.1:0-1876 GCA_964600055.1 uncultured Acidimicrobiaceae bacterium | reverse complement strand
TCAAGGCCCACGACGAAGCGCGACGCGCGCTCATACTCGAGATCGCCGGCCTCCGCGACCAGCACCGAAAGCTCTCACTAGGAGACCGAGTCCGATGAAAACAACCATCACCCCAGGAACAATCGTCCTCAACCAATACCCCAACAACCCACTCTCCGGCGAAGTAATCGAACCACCGGACAAAGAACAAGAACTCGACGGCTTACTATGGGTACGATGGGCAAACGGCATCATAGAACTCGAATCTCCCGCCGATCTCACCCTCACAGCACAGATCCACATCACACTCACTGACTAAACCGTAGACTACAAAAGCCCCTGTCACTGGGTACCTCCAGTGGCAGGGGCTCTTTTTTTGCTCAGGCCCGCGTCAGGCCAAGAGCGGATTTACCAGCGCGACTTCACGAACAGAATGGCCCACCCGACGAAGTACGACACAACAAAGGCATAGCCGAACACGACGGCGAGCTTCGCAATGACCAAGAAAGGATCGTCCACAAAAACCTCAGCACTTACACATACAGGGAAGGATTGAGAAAAGCAGTTAGGCAGCCACACGGACGGCCAGAACATCGGGGGCATACAAAAGAAGGATCTCGAGGGCCCAGTCAACCTTATCCTGAGCGCGCTGACCAGCCGGCTGGCTAGAGCTCCACAACTCAAGATTCTCGGGTCGGTTGTCATCCCTCACGCCGTTCTTGTGATGGACAGACTCACCCGAAAGCAACTCGCGACCGAGCATTCGCGCCATAACGAGACGATGCTCAAGCGCATTCCGACCGTCCACCTTCAACACCTTGTAAGTACCCGGCTGACGCCGGAACAAACCCAACGGGCGAAGCTCCTGACCCCGCTTCACCTGAGCACCATGACCACTACACAGACCCTTCGAGTAATGAGGTCGACCACAAGAGAAATAGCTACACCACGGAGCCCAGCGCAGACGCAACGGACCCAACTCCTGGCCCCGCAGGGCCTGGAGGTAATGAGCACCACACAGACCTTTCGCATGGAGCGATTGCCCACAACCGCCATAGCCGCACAAACGAGGAGCCAACATCACAGAACCTGGAGATCGGCCCAGCCCGACCGACTGATCCCGAAGGACAACATCCCGGGCGTCGAGTCGAGACCGGCCGTCTCAGCGAACCACTGGCTTCCGGAGTCGATCGTGGGGGCGATGATGATCGTCCGGCCGCCGTTCTCGATCACAGCAAACTGGTGATAATGCCCGACCACGACGATCGTGGCATCACCCACCGGACGCATCCCGAAGGCCTGGCCGGCAAGCCAGTTCTGAACCTTGTTCACCGCTCCCTGGCCCCGCTTCGCCTGGTGGCCGTGCGCGAGCCCCAGGATCGGCCCATCAGCGACCGGCTGGAGCGTCAACGTAAGCTCCTCACCAGGAATCAAGAACTTCACATGGCCGTAGGCGGTGAGATTCTGAGCACAGGCCTCGGCCACACCCTCAAACACCTCGAGATCTGAGTTATCAGCGAAGGTCGTCGAAGCCTTGCCGCCAATCCGGTCATTCTCGCCATGGTTCCCGCCGACCGCCGGCACGACCACACGCTCGAATAGCGGAGCATGGCGCTCGATCGCGTAGGCAATCAATTCTCGAGCCAACTTCCGCTGAGACCGCCCATCCAACTCCACCTCGTGAAGCTGCATGGGATAGTGCCCGGAGGTGGCCTCAACCATGTCGCCGATCCCAGCCAGAACTCCGGTCCCGTACTCCCGCCCCGCCTGGCGAAGCTCGGCAACCCGCCGCACGGAATCGTCAATCGCGGCCGAGATCCGATCCACCGTAGCGACCGTCCCCTTCTTCCCAATCTGCCAATCGTTCAGCGCCAGGAAGTACGCCGAGTCACCACCG
>CAZRID010000521.1:0-1881 GCA_964600055.1 uncultured Acidimicrobiaceae bacterium | reverse complement strand
ATGTCCCCCTCCGGCCCTGACGGGCCACCTCCCCCTCCGGGGGAGGAAACGCGTGGTGCGTGGTCCGCCAGCGTGGTGCGTTGTGCTTGAAACGAGGCGGCAGCTCCGGCCGAGCGGCGTCTGTTCGCCCGAGGTGCGTCTGAGACAGAGATCAACCCGATCCAGACCACACCTTGACGGAACGGTCAAGGCCGCCGGCAATCAAGCCGTTCGTCCGAAGAGCCTGGCGAGGTCGCAGGCAACGGCCACGTCGTGGACCCGGAGGATGTCCGCCTGGTGTTCGAAGGCGAGGGCCATGTAGGCCACCACCCGATGGAAGTCTCGTTTGCGTGGGATGGGCATGAGCAGCGGTTTCCCCAACTCGCTCAACTTCTCGGAGTCGGCGATCACCTGGAGCTGCATCCTCGTGTAGGCCTCGTAGTCGCCGCGGTAGTTGAGCGCGATCCCGGGGTCGAGTATGACGTTGTGAATCCCCGCCCCGGCCAGATCGGCCAGAAGTCGGCGAAACCCATCAGCGGTCCGCTCCGCCTTGTCATCCCGGATCTCGATCTCGCCAACGTCGTGCGGGTTGTCACCTTCCACATACACCGCGATCGCAGCCGCCCCCGTGAGTGAGGCAACCTCACGCATCTCGAGGTCGGCGAGACCACCTGTGTCGTTGATGATGACAGCCCCGGCCTCAATGGCGGCGGTGGCGACCTCCGGTTTCCAGGTGTCGATCGCCACCAGATGATCCTCTGCCGAGAGCGCTTCGATCACCGGCACCACCCGGGAGATCTCATCGGCGACCTCGATGGTTGGGTTGTCGTAGTGCGACGACTGGCCTCCCAGATCGATCAGGGTCGCGCCCCAGGCCCGATAACGGTCCGCCATGAGTAAGGCCTCGTCGACCGAATGGGCGAGGGTGTGGACGTTCCTCGAGTCGGGCGACATGTTGATCACGCCCATGACGTAGGTGACCTCCCCGAGCGGGAGCTTCACCTTGCCCAGATCCAAGAACTCCGGCATGGGAGCCAGTTTCCCATCCCAAGGGCACAAGCACGTCGCCGTCCCGGTCGGTTTGCCTGACGATTGCGCCACCGGCCTCGAGAATCTCGACGACCCGGCTTGAGGGATGGCCGAAGTCGTTGGCGCCTACCGGGATCACCGCCAGATCCGCGCCCACACTCTCTAGCCATGCAGGCTCGGATGTTCCCGCACCATGATGTGGGACCTTGAGCACGTCTGCCCGCAGATGTCCCAATTCGGACTGCGCCACCACTTCGATGTCACCCGACAGGAGCATCGACCGTCCCCGGCCCTCGACCATGAGGACGATGGACTGATCGTTGGGTGAGGCGTAACGGCGCAGTGGGCCCTCGACCGTCAGCAATAGCTCCCCTAGCGCCCACTGGTCACCGACTTCCGGCCGATCCACCGGGACGTTGGCCCGGTCGATGAGCCGGAACAGCTCGTCCGACGAAGAGGTCCGGTGGGGCTCGGTGTCAGCCCAGACCCGTCCGATAGCGATCCTTCCCACCAGACCGGTCAACCCGGCGGCGTGATCGGCATGAGCGTGGGTCAGGACCAGCAGTTCCAAATATCGCACCGAATACCGTCGGAGACTCTCGACCAGTACGACCGGGTCCGGGCCACCATCAACGAGGGCATAGTGCCCTTCACCCCCCGAGATGAGGATCGAGTCACCTTGCCCGATGTCCAAGACGACCACGCCGGGGCTGGGTGCCGACTCTGTCTGACCGACGATGAGGAGGGCAACCGAAACCGCCGTGACCAACGCTAACGCCCCCCGCAGGCGGGGAACACGGACGCACAGAGCCAACGCGGCCGGGATCAGTAGCAACCCGAGCCACCCGATCTGAGGCCATCCCGCCGCTATCC
>CAZRID010000520.1:0-1885 GCA_964600055.1 uncultured Acidimicrobiaceae bacterium | reverse complement strand
CGGTCGCTGGCCGCCTTGAGATGGTCACCGGCAAGGACCCCGAGCCCACCGGAGTACTGGGGGACGACGGCGCTGATCCCGAACTCGGGGGAGCAATAGGCGATTTCGGGCTCCGCCGGGTCGGCCAGGACTTGGTCGAGGTCGGCCATCTCTCGAGACAGCCCTTCCACGAATCCACCGTCGGTCAACAGATGGTCGAGCTGCTCTGGCCCCAGATCGGAGACGACCTGCACCGGGTGTCTCCCCGACGCGGCCCCGGGGAGAGTGGAGAGAAGCTGTTGACACGATGGTGTCCAGGCCCATCGGTGATTGGCGGCAAGACGGTGTAATGCCTCGGCGAGCGCAGCGGAATCCAAGTCGACTTCTCCTCCCGAAAGACCGAATGCCATCGGAGCCTCGATGGCCATACGGGGGGCAGTCTAAGAGCTAGGGGGCTGACCGCCCTTCGGGAGAGACGAGCATGACGGGGCATCGTGGTGCTGGTGACCAACGCCGCCCTGAGGACGCCCGCCGAGATCGTCGCCGCTGTCGAGCTTCGAATCAGAACCGAAGGTGAAGATGGTTGCGCCCGGGAGGCTTCTCCGGCTGAGACTGTGAGGCTGGGACCAAGAGTCACATTGACTTGAGTGTCTTCGACGCCTCGATCGTGGTCGACGCCCTGGTAAATGTAGGGTCGTCAGGCGACGCCGCCCGCTACGTGTTGACGGAGGTCGACGTCCTTCAAGCTCCGGCCATCCTGACCGCCGAGGTGAATAGCGCCCGTCCACCCGAAGGTCTCATCGTGCAGATTGGGTCCCCTCCGAATCGAGTCGGGGTGTGACCGTGAAGACGTCGCGGGGATCGATCGGCTGCAGTCGTTGATAGCTCGTGACCACAACCCTCCAGATATACCGCCTATCGGGCCCGGCGTCGATGGATAGACCTTGCAGATTGCATGAGATGACCGCCGGAGCTCGGCATGTACCCTGCCGCCGATGAAAGGCGATGGCGGTAGGGGGGTACTGGTCGCTTTTTTCGTTGGCGCTGTGCTCTCCGCCGGCAATCCGATCAGTGTCAAGTTCAGCAATGTCGAGCTGGACCCTTTTTGGGGCGCCACCCTCCGTTTCACGTTGGCCGCCACTCTGATGCTGATCGTGATGACTGTGCTGCGCATTTCATTCCCACGAGGCCGGGCCCTGGTGGGGGCAGTGCTCTACGGGGTGTTCAACTTCGGGCTCGCCTTCGCCTGCCTCTTCTACGCATTGGTCGAGCTCGGCGCCGGGTTCCTCCAAATACTGCTGGCGGTGATCCCGCTGATCACCCTGCTCCTGGTCGTCGTCCAACGCCTGGAGCGACTCCGTGTCTCGGCAGTCGTGGGGGCGGTGCTGGCCTTCGGAGGGGTGCTGCTCATGTCCCGGGTCGCCCTCGATGCCTCGATCTCGTTGACCTCGATCCTGGTCGCCATGGCCGCCGCCTTTTGCCTGGCCGAGGGAGCGGTGCTGGTTCGGATCTTCCCCCCTGAGCACCCGGTGTCGCTCAATGCGGTGGGGATGACAGTGGGGGCCGTCATCCTCTTCATCGGATCCTTGCTGGCCGGGGACAGCATGGTTCTGCCCACGATGCGTGAAACCTGGCTCGCTCTCGCCTACATGGTGGTGATCGGCTCGGGCGTCGTTTTCATCCTCTGGGTCTATGTGCTCAAGCATTGGGAGGCGTCCCGGGCGGCCTACAACTTCGTCCTGGTTCCCGTGATCACGCTGATCTTCTCCCACTGGATCACCGGAGAGGAGGTGGGGGGAGAGTTGATCTTCGGGGGTGTGGTCATCCTGATCGGGGTCTATATCGGCGCCCTCCGCTCACAGCGGCAGGTGGCCGAAGCGACTGTGTGAGCATGTTCGATTGCGGA
>CAZRID010000519.1:0-1890 GCA_964600055.1 uncultured Acidimicrobiaceae bacterium | reverse complement strand
CTGCAGGGGAAAAGCTGGGCACCTCTTCTATCGACCGGTCATCAGTGAACGTGGGAACCGCTTCGGGGTGGCCCACCCCTCCCGGCATCCAGTCGGGCGGATGGGGGGACACGTCGTCTGTCTGTGGCCTCGGAGCGGGACGGAGCCCTCGTAGTAGTCGGAGGTCGGGAAAGCCGACCACATGGCGAAGGAGGGCAGCGTGGATGCGGCATCGATGACGACAAGGAGGACGGTGGTGAATACTGCCGCTTCGTGGCCCGATCCCATGGCGGCTCGGGTCCGAGTACTTGATCATCAACGGAAGCTGCACAGGTGGGCTTTGGCTGACCCGGCCAAGGTCTTTGACGATCTCTTCAATCTGGTGTGCGACCCCGCCACTCTCCAGGTGGCGTGGGAGCGGGTCCGTACCAACCGGGGGTCGCGGACCGCCGGCCTGGACGGCAACACGGCCCGTGACATCGAACGGCGAGGCGTTGATACGTTCCTTCGTCAGCTCCGTGAGGAGTTGAAGCAGGGAACTTTCCAGCCGCTGCCGGTTCGGGAACGGGCCATCCCCAAACGGGGCGGGAAGACCCGCTACCTGGGGATACCCACCGTTCGGGACCGGGTGGTGCAGGCGGCTCTCAAGTTGGTGTTGGAACCGGTGTTCGAGGCCGACTTCCAACCCTTCTCGTACGGGTTCCGTCCCCAGCGCCGAGCCCAAGACGCCGTCACCGAAATCGTCTATCTGGCTGCCCGCACGTACGAGTGGGTAGTCGAAGGCGACATCGAAGCGTGCTTCGACCGTATCGACCACGCCGCCCTGATGGGACGGGTGCGACTACGGCTCGGTGATCGGAAGGTCTTGGGGCTGATCAAGGCGTTCTTACGGGCCGGGATCATGTCCGAGTCTGGCCTCATCCGAGGCCTGACAACCGGCACCCCCCAAGGAGGCATCCTGTCGCCATTATTGGCGAACGTGGCGTTGTCTTCTCTCGATGATCACTTCGCTCGCCGCTGGGCCGAACTTGGGGCTTCCCAATCGACCAGGTGGCGGCGTCAACAACAGGGAGTGGCCAGTTATCGGCTGGTCCGCTACTGCGACGACTTCGTTGTTCTGGTCCACGGCCAAAGCGGCGACGCTGAGGCGATCATCGGTGAGGTGGGCGGAGTGCTGGCAGGTATGGGGCTGAGTCTCCATCCCGACAAGACCCTGGTGACACACATCGATAGGGGCTTCGACTTCTTGGGGTTCCGCATCCAGCGGCACACCAAACGAGGCACCCACAAGAGCTACGTCTACACGTACCCGTCCAAGGCTGCGCTGCGGGCGGTGACGAACAAGATCAAGGAGCTGACATCAAGGAAGACCACACCGATGAGTCTCGCCCAGCTGTGCCATGCGCTCAACCCGCTGCTGCGAGGATGGGCCAACTACTACCGGCACGGCGCCTCGAAAGCGACCTTCAGCTATTTCAGGGCGTACACCTGGAAGAGGGTCGTGGGCTGGCTTCGCATGAAGCACCCTCACGCCAACTGGGCTTGGCTCCGGAGCCGCTACCTACCCAGGTGGTGGCCCACCGACGGTGATGTGACCCTCTTCAACCCGGCGGGGGTAACGGTCAGCCGTTATCCCTTCCGCGGCCACCGGATCCCATCCCCATGGGCCGAAGGCGCCGACGGATACCGAGACGAAGAGCAACGATTCCTCGAAAAGCTCGAACAACGGGTCGGATGAACAACACCTGCAACCACGTGGAGAGCCGGATGCGCGGAAACGCGCACGTCCGGTTCGGAGGTGCGGGGCGGAGAAACTGACCGCCGAGAAGCGGCACAGCGCTCCGCCCCGACCCCTACAGCCTCCGCAGAGGGCATCGGTATGTGACGGTGTTGATCAACGGTGACACCGGA
>CAZRID010000518.1:0-1892 GCA_964600055.1 uncultured Acidimicrobiaceae bacterium | reverse complement strand
ATGCAGATTCTCTTCCATCAACGTAGATCAACGTAGAACGTCAATAATCTGTATCCATGTTGAAGGATCGAAGCATAGCCGCTACCGTTACCGCTGTTAACGATGCGACAGGGTGAAATGAGAAGAGACACCTCGACTCTGCCTGACTTCCTAACCGTCGAAGAAGCCGCGAAGGTCCTCCGAATCGGCCGGGGCGCTGCCTACACCCTCGCCCGACAATGGCGTACCAGCGGTGGACAGGAAGGCCTCCCTGTCATCACCTTGGGGAAAACCCTGCGAGTTCCCAGAGCCGCTCTTGAGAGACTTTGCGGAGGACCCCTCGCCGTCCCCCACCAGGACACCGAACCCGAAGTGATCCCGGTTCAACGTCAACCCAGGACTCACCGTCCGCGCCTCCAGCAAGACGGCCTTCCCCTCAATCCCTGACCATCAGGCGCCGTGGCAGCGTTTGTACTTCAACCCTGACCCACACGGGCAGAGATCGTTCCGACCAACCCTCGGCACCGACTCCGCCGGCGCCAGCTGAAGTGATATGGCTTCGGCTCCACACCGACCGCCCCAACCCGCTGCTCACCCGGGTAGATCCGCATCTCACGCTGCTCGAGGTCCAGCTCCCGGCCATCAAGCGCTGCTTCCCGCTCGTTCAGCCGCCGGGCCCGATCCGCCAACAACTCGGCCTCCCGCTCCAAGTCCTCGTCGACCACCGAAGCCAGCTCGCGATGAAGAAGGACGGCCAAGGCACGACCCATAGGGATACCGATCGCTTCGCAATAGCGGCGCCAGGTCGACCAGACCGCCTCCGACACCGGTACCTTGACCAGCTGCACCCCCTCCCCATGACCCATCTGGGAGAGGATCTGCTTATCGATCTTGGTAAGAGTCTGTCGGTTCAACGTCATCGCGAACTACCGGCGTTTACTGACCACACAGTTGCATCAAACTGATGCGGAGTATACGGGTATACCGCAACCCGCCAGGTTGCAACTGTGTGGTCATGCAACGCCGTCCAACGCGAGACGGTGACTCCATCCGGTCAGCCGGAGGCGGCTGGTAACGCCGAATGAATCTTCTATGTCAAGGGGTGATTGCTGGTAGCCACGGTGGGTGGTTGGGTTGTCACGGTGGGGTTGGTGGACACGATAGGGGTGAGCCACGACGTCGGTGTCGGGCAGGCTTTTGGCAAATCACACTGTCCCCGGGTGGAGAGTTGGCCGGGCGGGGCCGACAGGTCATTCAGAGCGCAACCCGGTCGGGTGCGAGCCGGTTATGGGGTCAGGCCCGCCCGGTGTTCTATGGGTTCGGGTGGTGTCTCGAGCTCAGCATCCCCGACCTCCAATCAGCCGTTCGTTTCAAAGAGATCGAAAACGACGACCTCCGCACCCACCTCGTCTGGGCAATCAACAAGCTCCCTCGCGGCTCAGGTCGGAGATGGACATTCCCGGGAGCTCGGACGGTGCGTTCAGGTCGCTCATTCGTGACTTGTTTGCCCGAGAACCTGTTGCAAAGAGATCTGTCCCGTCAGGTCACCGGTGCCTACAGAAAAGAGCTCTATTGCCGATAACTATCGACGATGCTTAGAAGGACCCCTGTCGGATCGGACATCGGATCTCGTAACAACTGCTGCCTGCATAGGAGTCGCAATGGTCATGACATATCCGTCTAGAAGGCACGGCCGTGGTGAGGTAGCAATCGTCCTCGCGACCGTGTTATTGCTCGTTGGTACTGGGATGCCAGCCGCCCTGGCCGCCCCAGGGGTGACGGTGACCCCGGCGGCGGTTCCGTTGGTGACCACCGAGGCGGGTGGCACCGGCACCTTTACGGTGGTGTTGAATGAATTGCCGACCGCCGATGTGACGATTGGGGTGTCGAGCAGTGATACCACCGAGGGGACC
>CAZRID010000517.1:0-1898 GCA_964600055.1 uncultured Acidimicrobiaceae bacterium | reverse complement strand
GTCGCTGGAGACGTTCGGTGCCAGATTCACTATGTAGGGGATCTTGCTCAACGGGATGTCGGTTGTCACGCTCTGCTCGAGCGTGTCGAACACAGCTGGAAGGTGTGCGAACAGGCTCAGGGGCTCGACCTGACTGCCGAGTGCGGTCAGCAGGCAACGTTGCCGTCCCATGCGGTCGTAGTCGTTGCTCCCGGTCCTGCTTCGCACGAAGGCCAATGCCAGGTCGCCGTCGAAGGTCTGGATGCCCTTCGGGATCGTGATCATGGTGTGACCACCGGTCGCCCGGTCGTAGACGGGCGCAATCGTATTGCGTTTGACATCGATCGTGACTCCACCAAGCACGTCGACGATCTCGGCGAAGCCGACCATGTCGACCAATACGAAATGATCGATGGGGATGCCGATGAGGTTCGACGCCACGTCGGACACCGCCGATGCGCCAGGGTCGGTGCCGCCGTAGCGATCCGGGTTGCGCCAGCCCCACGTGTACACCTCATTGAGCAGACCCCGGCTCAAGCCCGGAAACGGGGTCCCATCAGAAAAGGTGAACCCGCCCATGTTGCGGGGAAGCCCGAACAAGGCGGCGTCTCCGGTGAGCGGGTTGATCGAGGCCACGATCATGGTGTCTGTCCTCAACCCGCGTCTGCCAGGCCCCGCGTCGCCACCGAGGAGGAGCACGGTGAACCGCTCCGTGTCGAGAGGGAGGGGCACGGTAGTGGTCGTGCTGCTCGTGCTACTGGTCGGAATGGTCCTCGGCGCCACCTGAGTCTGGTACGGCCCGCTGCTCGTGGTCACCAGGGTTGTGGTGGTGCTCGGGAAGGTAGTGGTCGTGGTGGAATCAACAGCCATCGGCGGCACTGGTGGTTGGCTGGGGAACATCGTCATCAGCGTCGATCTGGTGTGAAAGCCGTAGTAGCCGAGGGCCACGTGCGGGATGCTCACCACGAGGACCACAACCATCAGACCCAGGCTGGCGAGACGACCACCGGCAGTGACCCAGGCGTGGGTTGTTGCCCAGACCCTGATCGTTGCAACCAAGAGGTTGAGCAGGAGAAGGACGAAGAGGACCTCTGGGTCGACTAGCCACCCGATGACACCCAGGGTGCCCTCGTCGACGATGGCCACAACCGCGGCTGCGAGAAACAGCGCGGTTGCGGTGATGAGAGCGGATCCCATCTTGCGGTTCCCGGCCCGAATCTGACCCCAGCCAGGGAACGCAGCCGATGCGCTGGCCGCTCCCAATGGAGATGGATGATGGGAGCTCGCCTCTCGCATCGCGATGCAACGAGTGATGACTGCCCACCGGTTCCCGACGGCGAGCGCGGTCTAGTGTGCGGCGGGTGGTGTCAGGAGTCTCCAGGGCGGATATTCGGCGTGCCGCGGAGCGGATCGCCGGGTATGTGCGCCTCACTCCCGTGGCCGACCTGGGTGATGTCTTCGACTCCGAATACACACTCACGTTGAAGTTGGACTCGATGCAGCCGACCGGTTCGTTCAAGGTGCGTGGGGCCTTCTCGTTTCTCAAGGTTCGCGTCATCCCGGAAGGCGGAGTGGTGGCAGCCTCGGGCGGGAATTTCGGCCTGGCGATCGCTTACGCCGCCAAGGAGCTCGGTCACATGGCCACCGTATTCGTTCCCTCCACCTCACCTCAGGAGAAGATCGGGCGGATCTCGGGCTTCGGGGCCGAGGTCCGGGTCATCTCCGGTTACTACGGCGAGGCACTCCAAGCCTCACGACAATGGGCCGCCGAATCGGGGGCACTCGAGGTACACGCCTTCGACCAACCCGAGGTGGTGGCGGGCCAGGGCACCTGTGGACTCGAGATCATGGAACAGGTGCCCGATGTCACCTCGATCCTGGTGGCCGTGGGCGGCGGCGGGTTGATCGGTGGTATTGCC
>CAZRID010000516.1:0-1909 GCA_964600055.1 uncultured Acidimicrobiaceae bacterium | reverse complement strand
GCTCAAAGTCAACATCAACGGAGTCGAAACGGACCGGCACTGGCTCCGATACCACCTCCAAGAACTCCTCGCCTGACCTGATTGCCCATCACCCTGGCGAACGAGGACAGAGCTGATGGAACCCCCATCCCGTTGGACAGGGTTCGTCGTCTCGGGCCGGAAATCTTGAGCCAGATGCCGGCAGTCAGGATGACGAGTTATACCGCGGAGAATCTCCAGGTTCTAACCGCGGAGCGAAATACCGGCCGGATGTATGGCGTCCGCTGCGTCGGCCATCTGAGGGTCGCTGCGCTCAGGTGTTTGCACGCATGGTGCGCCACTTGGCGACAGGCCTAGCGATAGGCTCAGTGGTCGATGACCGATCCTTTCCCACATCGCATCGTCTGCCTGACCGAAGAGCCCACCGAGGTGCTCTACGCGCTCGGTGAGCAGGATCGGATCGTCGGGATCTCGCAGTTTACGGTTCGGCCGCCGAAGGCTCGACGTGACAAGCCCAAGGTATCTGGTTTTACCAGCGCCCGAATCGAGAAGATCATCAACCTCGAACCCGACCTCGTAGTTGGGTTTTCCGACATCCAGGCAGAGATCGCCCGCGAGCTGATCAAAGCCGGGATCGAGGTGTGGATCAGCAATCACCGGACTGTGGAGGGCATCTTGGGTTACGTCCGTCGGCTGGGCGCGATGATCGGTGCCGCACCGGCCGCCAACGCCTTGGCCGCCGAACTGGCCGAGCACGTCGATTCCGTGGCCAAACAAGCAGTGCTGCTCCCGGCGCGGCCGCGGGTCTACTTCGAGGAATGGGACGACCCCATGATCAGCGGGATCGGATGGGTGTCTGAGATCATTGAAATCGCAGGAGGGGTGGACATCTTCGCCGACCACGCCCGGTCGGCTTTGGCGCGGGGTCGGATCATCGCCGACCCCCTCGAGGTGGTCCGGCGGCGTCCCGACCTTCTGTTGGCCTCATGGTGCGGCAAGAAGTACCAGCCCGAAACGGTTTGGGCTCGGCCAGGGTGGGATCAACTCGACCCGGTCCAGCGCCGCCGAGCTTACGAGATCCCAGCCGAGATCATCCTCCAACCCGGCCCCGCCTCACTCACCGACGGCCTCAACACCATCCACAGCATCATCTGCGAGTGGGCGAACGACCTCGAACACAAGTAAGAGGTAGCTGTCCGCCAAACACGCCCCGACCCTCGACGCAAAAGGCGGAGCGGTGGCTGTGTGAAAGTCCTTGATCGATCCAGGAAGGGATTTGTGTGTGGGCGTTGACGGACTCGAACCGCCGACCTCTTCCTTGTAAGGGAATATCGGAGGTTCTGCTCAGGCCGAGATCCGAAAGAGGGGCGTTTTAACTGGACTCTTGCATACATCGCCTCGCGGTTCCTTGGACCATCTTGGATCCGTTCGCGGACAAACCACCGACAACGATCCCGGCACCAGCACACTGGAGGAATGAGGCGACCCCCTACTTTAGTTTTCAAGCCCTTCCCCAGATCGACCTGCTGGTCGAGCCACCGAACCTTCGTCGGTTTATGAGCCCGATTGGCGTGGAGCCGCTGACCTGGGAAATGTGCGAAACTCCTGCTCAGAGCCGGTTTCTGTTTCTCAAGGTTTCGCGTTGTTTCCCCTCCATCGCACCCTCTCGCGCGATGGACGCGCGATGGAATGATCGGGACCACACCGCCAGTGCCACCTTCCACTTTTCGCACCCCTCCATTTTCAGTGTCAAGCACCTGTCAGCCCTGTGACCGAGGGCTCAGCGAAAGGGGGCCGGGTAGCGCAGAATGCCGGATAGCGCGCGGGTGGTTCGACCGCAGTTGGTGCAGGGCGACGCGCATTATGGGCGATCGACTTTGGGTGGCTAGGGGCCGCTGATCCGAGCCTGCGCAGGTGAGGGCTCCGACGG
>CAZRID010000515.1:0-1921 GCA_964600055.1 uncultured Acidimicrobiaceae bacterium | reverse complement strand
AGCGACCCCGATGACTCGGCGACACCGCGGCATCAATTCAGCGACGGACCACTAGTGCCATATATGGCGTCATGAACCTCAGGTAAGTGTCGCCGCGGGTGGGATGTTCTGGTTGAGCCGGAACAGATTGTCCGGGTCGTACTTGGCCTTTACCTGGCGCAACCGGTCCCAGGTCGGTCCCGGGTAGGCGGCACGGACCCGGTCTTCCCCCTCGTCGGCAAGGAACCCGACGTAACCCGTTAGGTCACCGTCGCTGAGAGACTTGGCGAAGTCTGCCACCCAGGCCTCACGTCGGGGTCGGTCGTCGGCGCCCTCGTAGAAGGAGGCCACGTTGATCATCATCTTGCGGTCACGGTGGGCGAACGCCGTGGCGTCGTTGGGGACCCGGGCCATGGCGCCGCCCAGGGGCCGGAGTTGCGCCACTCTCATCGGGGCGTCCGAGCCCTCGAGGTATTCGATGATGGTGTCGACAGTCGACCCGTCGAAGCTGTCGGCCCACATGGTGCGGGCAACGGCCATCGGACGGTACTCCTCCTCGTCAGGCGGGTAGATCCCGGAGTAGGGCATCTCCTGGACCATGTCGGCGATGGGCGGGGCCAGGGCCCGGAACCGATCCATCACCTTCTGCCCTTCCTCGATGTCACCGCACCAGGCCACGAGACCAAGGATCACCAGGCTGCCGTAGAGCTCCTCGGGGACGAATGGCATCGGAGGGCAGGTCATCACGTTGGCGATGGTCGAGAGCTCCTCCGGTGCCGCATCGGCTTCGGCAATGAACCCGACGATTGCATCGCTGGTAGCGGGAAGCATCAACATCCCACCGACGATCGTCTCGATCGGCTGCAGCCGGAGCTGGAACCTGGTGGCCACCCCGAAGTTGCCCCCACCACCCCGGATCGCCCAGAAGAGGTCGGGGTGCGACTCATGGTTGGTGTGCACCAGCTCGCCGTCGGCAGTGACCACTTCGGCTGCGAGGAGTGAATCGATCGTCATCCCGTGCTTTCGGACCAGGAACCCGATGCCGCCACCGAGGGTGATCCCGCCAAGGCCCACCGACCCGGTGTCACCGAGCCCGGTGGCGAGCCCGAGGGCCCCGGTCTCGCCGGTGTACTCGGCGGCGGTGAGACCGGCCTCTGCCCACGCGGTATTGGACTCGACGTCGATCTCGAGGGCTTTGAGCGCCCTCAGGTCGAGAACGATGCCGCCATCGGTGGTGCTGTGCCCGGCCGCACTGTGACCACCGCTTCGAACGGCAAGATCGAGACCGGTCTCCCGAGCGGTGCCCAGGACGGTCGCCACATCGGCGGCGTGGGCCACCTGCACGATGACAGCCGGTCGGGTGGTGTCGAAGACGGTAAGGAAGAGCTCATGGGCGTCGTCGTACCCGGCGTCATGCGGTGCGATCACCTGACCGGTCACCTTCTGGCGCAGGCCCTCGACGTCGAGATTGGGATTGGCAGCTGATGTCATGATCTGGCCTCCTTCGCGGCGCTCATACCCATTCATCCATTACAACGAACAGAGGGCCCCGAATGTGACAGGGCGGGCCAGGGTTCTGGACATTTACCCGGGGCGGAGGCGACCCTGATTTGGACCGGTCGAATCCGTCACCACACAGCCGTAAGGTCGTGATGTGACAGCACCCGGCCCGCTCGAATTCGGTCGCTCCGTGGTGGTGGGCCCGGCGGCGCCATCTCCCGCGGCGTGGGGTGAGGCTGACCGGCTGCGCATAGACTCAACCCTTCTCGCCGATCCGGCTCGGCTGACGGAGACGGTCCACGACCTCCAGCGTCGCTACGTGCTTCGGATCCCGACCGTGTTCGAGTTCGACGTCGCTCCCGAGGAGCTGAGCACGGACGAGATCACCGACGCACCCCCCTACGAACTGGGCGGGCGGTTCACCTTCCTCCGTGAACGCCTG
>CAZRID010000514.1:0-1926 GCA_964600055.1 uncultured Acidimicrobiaceae bacterium | reverse complement strand
CCGGAGGCGACGATGGCGAAGGCCGCCACCTCGTGACCCTCCTCGATCGTCATGCGGCGCAGATCGTCGGCGACCTCGGCCTCGGTCCTCCCGGCGAAGGCCACCTCGCCCGGAACCCGGGCCAGGGCACGGTCGACCCCATGGGCCGCTGACCGAAGCGACTCGATCTCGGCCGGTTCTTTTCGCATCCTGAGCTCTTTGCTCAGGTTCGAGGCCGGGTACCACACCGCATCCGGCAACTCCTCTTGGAGCCCAATCAGGAACACCGACCAGGTGTGGTCCCCGATCAGGATCCGGTCCGAATCGGACACCGCCTTGGCGACCAGGGCCACCGGGTCCTCGGTCTCTCCCCATGGCACCACCTCGAACTGGCCGACTCCCACCCGTGGCGCCTCGAGCCTGGGGATGAACATGATCGGATCCCCGACAACCGGCACCATGAGCATGGTCAGCCGCTCGGTGGGCATCGCCTCGTACCCGGTGAAGTAGGGCAGATCAGAGCCAACGGAGAGCAACGTGGCGCCTGCACCTGACTCTCCCATGAGCTCCTGTAGTCGCAGGATGCGGCCGGGGTAGTCGAACTCCGCCATCGAGCCGCTGCCTAGAGGCGGTCGAGGATGCGCTTGAGGAACACCGCCAGCTCACCACGGGTCACATACTGATCCGGGCAGAAGTTGGTGTTGCCCGGTGGATTGCACCCCACTGTGATCCCACTCGCCGCCAGCCAGGCGGTCGAGTTGATGAACATGGAGTCCTGGGTGTCGGTGAAGCGGGCCGGGTCGACCGTTGCCGGGTCGACGACGATGGACGTCTCCAAGGCACGCTTGAACAGCGCCGACATCTCGCCTCTGGTCACCCTGCGATCCGGGCAGTACTTCGTGTTGCCAGGTGGATCACACCCCACAGTTATGCCATGCCCGGCCAACCACTCGACGGCGGATTGGAACATGTGCCCATTGGTGTCGGTGAACGAGACCTGCTCCGGCGCCGCCCCGAGATGGGTCTCGAGAGTCCGCTTCAAGAAGACGGCGATCTCACCACGGGTGGCCGGATCCTTGGGGCAGTAGAAGTACTTGCTGCAACCGTTGGTGAAATCGTTGTCCACCATCCACTGGATGGCGGCGACGAAGGTGTGATCGGCCGGCACGTCGGCGAAGGGACCGTCGCTCCCGTACACCGGGCCCTCGCTCGACCGGTAGACATGCACTGGAATCCCGATGGACAGGTGGTCGTCGAGGAACCCGCTGTCCCAGATGGTGAGTCGGATACAGCCATGGGAGGCGGGTCCGGGTGGCACCGAGGTGGAGCCGTGGAGGGCTATCCCACCGTTGAAGAACCAGGGGCTCAACATCAGACCCAGGCCGAGCGTGGACTCATACCAGCCAGAGGAGTGGCGGTAGACCTTGAAGTTGCCGGTGGGTGTGTTGGCGACCTTCTGCTTGCCGTTGGCGACGTACCTCTCCCCGTTTCCGGAGGAGATGGGGAAGGTGGCCACGAGATCGCCGTTGCGAAAGAGGTGAGCCGTCTGCTTGGTCAGATTGACCTCGACCCGGTCCGGCTCGTCGAACTTGGTGAACGGAGCCTGGTACAGCTCCAACTCGTCCCAATGGGAGTTGCTCCACGAGTAGGAGCGGGAAGCACCGATCTCTTTGCGAAAGGCCATCACTGCATGCTGGGTCTTGGCCCCGTAGATGCCATCGATCCCGCCCCGGTAGAAACCCTTCTCCTTGAGCGTTCTCTGCAATTTGGCGGTCGAGGTCGACTTCTGGCCGTAGACCTGCTCGTCCCCGGCGTAGGGCTCCATGATCTCGGCTTCGGCGCTCGTGGTGGGGAGCGAAGGGACCAGGAGCCCCGCGAAAATCAGCGCAATCAGAACCCGTCGCAACATGGTGGGTCAGCCTATCGGATCTCCCCATCAACCCACAG
>CAZRID010000513.1:0-1937 GCA_964600055.1 uncultured Acidimicrobiaceae bacterium | reverse complement strand
TCAGCGAAGGCAAAACCCCCAAAGAAGCCATCCGAGCCGCCAAACGACACGCCACCCGACGCATCTGGAAGATCCTCCACCACCACGGATTGACATAGGAGAGCCCTACGGGGGAGGAAACCAAGAAACCCCTCCGGCGCGGCTCAGGAGGCGAGGCGGTGGCGCCACCAGCCGGGGCAGGAGTCGCAGGTCTCGAAGCTGGACTCCACCCGCTCGCCGGAAAGGGAGGCTTCACCGTCGGCGCGATCCAGGACACCGACCAATCGACCCTCGGCGTCCGACACCAGGACCGACTCTGTGTCCTTCTCCTGCATCCTGCCGATCAGCGGCGCCAGCGAGTCGCCGGGGCGGACCGTCGATGGACCCAATCGCATCGCATCTCTCACCAAGAACTGGTCGGGTGCGTCCCAACTCTCCTTCCGCATCACGCCCAGAACCACACCCTCCTCGTTGAGGACTATCACCTGGGTGTCAACACCTCTCACACGCCGCGCGGTGGCCACATCATCATCGGGGCGACAGACCGGAGGGTCGACACGCAATGCATCCTTGACGGAAGGAAGACGAGGATCGGTGCCTTCGATCGGCAAGCCGGCAGCGTCCCAATCCTTACGCCCGTCGTCATAGTCGTACACCTGGGTGAATCCGAGCTCCTCGAGCCGCCACGCGGCTCGTGCGCTCATGTCTCAGAGCGGGTCGTGGCAATAGACGATGATCGGTTCGGTGTTCTCGAAACGTGCCACGGCGTCGGCGTCCAGTTCCGTCAGCCAGATGCCGACCGAGCCCGCCAATCGCATCTCTTCATGCTCCTTTGGCGGAAGAACGTCGATGACGGGCGCACCAGCCCTGGCAAGCCGAAGCACGTCTTCCCGGCCGATGGTTTCAGGAATGCTGGCCTCCAGATATAGAAAGTCGGTGCCCGCAATACCGACATCCCCATCAAGCTACAGGTTCGAATCAGACCACGGTGCGCGAACTCCGGGTGGAGCCGTCAACGGCTTGCCGACCAGGCACCAAGTCGAACGAGGCATCCGTCATCACTCGAATCTCCGCGCGTAGGATGACCAGGGTCGCAATTGAAGGAGCGCAATGGGAGACGTACTGGCAACCATCGTCGGGGGCTTGATCGCCGGGATCATCATCGGCCCTCTGGCTCGACTGGTCATGCCCGGAAAGCAGAACATCTCAATAGGGATCACGATCCTCATCGGTGCGGTGGGCGCCATCGCCGGAGGTTTCATCGCCGATGCGATTGGTGTCGGAGAAACTTCGGGGATCGACTGGACCAAGCTCGCGATACAGGTTGGAATCGCAGTCGTGGCTGTCCTTCTCTACGGCGGGATGGCGGGCCGCAAGACCGGCGGCACAGCTACCTAAGCGAACCGCGCGCCCGGCGGTCAGACTTCTTCGAGAACTCGTTCCATGACGTCGTCGTCGATGTCGTAGTTGGAATAGACCGACTGGACGTCGTCGAGATCGTCCAGCGCATCGATCAAGCGCAGGAGTTTGCGGGCGTCGGCCTCTCCCACCGGCACCGTGTTGGAGGGCAGATGGGTGACGTCCGCAGACTCGACCTCGAGACCGGACTCGTCGAGTGCCGAGCGAACCTGCTGCAGGTCCCCGGGTGAGGTGATCACCTCGAACCAACCATCGCCGTTGTCACGGACGTCTTCAGCACCCGACTCCAGAGCAGCGAGCATGACGTCGTCTTCGGTGCCCTTCACCTCGATCAGGCCCTTTTGACTGAACAGGTACCCCACCGAGCCAGGCTCACCGAGATTGCCCCCGCTCCGGGTGAATGTGGATCGCACATCGGACGCCGCACGATTCCTGTTGTCGGTCAGGATCTGGACGTAGAGGGCCACGCCCCCCGGGCCGTATCCCTCGTACCAGATCTCCTCATAGTGGGCGCCCTCGACCTCGCCGCTGCCTCGCTT
>CAZRID010000512.1:0-1942 GCA_964600055.1 uncultured Acidimicrobiaceae bacterium | reverse complement strand
CTTCTTGGTCAAGAAGTCTGGCGTATATGGAACCCAATGGCTGACCGCTGGCCACTGCGCCGGCACCATCGGCGCGACATGGCAGCATGATGGGGTCACCATCGGCTGGATCCGAGCCACCTGCTGGCCGAATTGTCTCTATTCAGATGCGGCGCGGGGCGGCGAGTTGAACAACACGTACGCCAGCTACCATGTCTACCGCCTCCCGACCTCAATGACACCGGTTAGCTCCGTGCAGAGCCTGAGCGCGAGCTACCCGGGAGTTCAGACCTGCCTCAATGGGCGGCGCGAAGTCGATGACGTCGGATGGCGCTGCGGCGTCGTAGACGAGATCAGGGATGTCGAATACGGCGACGTGTACTTCTTGGAAATGAGATATGCCACGTACAGTGCATACAACGGCGACAGTGGCGGTGCGGTGCATTCCCCTTATCTCTATACCAACCCGGGGAGCGTGCGGGCCCACGGCGTGCAGTCGGGATGCGAGGATTTCACACCGCCGCCACAGGGCGTCGCCGGATGTGAGACCTGGGAGGTCAACGGCCGAGGCATCTACTCACACATCGCACATGTCGTGACCGAGTTGGGCCCGGGGCTGACCGTCTGTTCCTCGTTGAGCCCGTGCCCGTAGGATCGATGCCTGGGCGAAGGAAGCGTGCGCTTTGCGTTCTGTTGCTGCTGCTCGGGGGCGCGGCCTGTGGCGCTTCCGAGCCCATCCCAACTGGCAGCCCGGTACAGTCCGCTCGACCCACTGCGGCCGAGCCCTCGGCCGGGGAACCAGCCAGGTTGATCCTATCCGACGCACTCTGGTACGAGGTGAACAGGATCGGCAACCTCCAGGGGAACCTCGCCAACACCCTCCTCATCGGGTCGCTCGATGGCACATTACGATCCCGAATCCCGCTCGGTGCCCAGGCGCCGGCCGAGCGCCGGGATGGCCGCGAGGCCTTCGCCTGGACTGACCCGCAGGCCGACGGGATCTTCGGCCATCACGTACTCGTCTGGGGCCGCGACGGCCAAGCCACGACCATCGAAGCGGTCGATGTCAGGGATGGATCGATCGAGGTCCTGGTCAATGCCGAGGCCACAGTCCACGTGGCCACGGCAGATGCCAGCCTGACGCATGCCTTCTTCATCACGGTCGACGAGGCGTCGAACCAACCGACCGCGCTGTGGGCGGCTCGCCTGGGAGATGACCCGACCCGGCTGGCCTACGAGTTTGCCACCGACCCGGTGACCAATCTGTTCACATATCGGCTCGTCGCAAGTGCGGATGGCTCGCTGGTTGCGATTCAGCCCGGTGTCGAGGGCGAGATAACGCTTATCGAGGTCGAGGCCAACCAGGCTAAGCGCGTGCAGCCTGGCGGACCGATGATCGGCTTCACAGACCGGCATTTGATCGCCTACGGCGCCCTGTCAGCCACGGAGAACAGACCGCTCATCGCCTTCGATCTGGAGACGCTCGACGGGCAGATCATCGCTGAGGAGGTGAGCTCGGCCCAGGTGGTAGCCGGGACGGACGGGGAGCTCATCGCGGCGATGCGCACCGACCCAGCGGACCCGCGGAGCTTTGAGGTCGCAGGCATCGCGGTCGGGACTGGAGAGTCGTCGGTGGCCTACACACAAGATCCAGCCGAGCTCGGACCGCAATTGGCTAGCCGGGACCGGCATTTTCTCGGCGCCGAGCTCCCGCCCGACTGGGTGCTTCTGGGCGACTCGTTCGTTCCCTTCATCGAGGACCCCTCCAGGGCTCCGAAGGACGTGCCGCTCTCGCGTTATCCGAAGTTGCTGAACCTTCGTACCGGCGAGACCGTTCGCGTCGGTCCCTTTGTCGAGGATCCCGACTAGGACGTCCGCCACGCTGTACGACCGACATGTTCTCGCCGCTTCTCGCCGCTCGAGAAGCTCCGGATGGGTTTGGATCTCGTCCTCCCGCGCGACG
>CAZRID010000511.1:0-1943 GCA_964600055.1 uncultured Acidimicrobiaceae bacterium | reverse complement strand
CAGGGGCGAAACCTTCGTCGTCATGGGTCTTTCCGGCTCCGGGAAATCGACCCTGATCAGGTGTGTGGCCCGTCTCAACGAGGTGACCAAGGGGAAGGTACTGCTCGACGGAGAAAACCTCACAGCCATGAACGAGGAGAAGCTGCGCGAGGTGAGGAGGCACAAGATGTCGATGGTGTTCCAGCACTTCGGCCTCTTTCCCCATCGCCGGGTCATCGACAACGCCGCCTACGGGCTCGAGGTGCAAGGGGTCGAGAAGGCCGAGCGCTACGAGCGGGCCATGAAGGTGATCGAAGTGGTGGGGCTCAAGGGGTGGGAGCATCACTTTCCCCAGCAGTTGTCCGGGGGCATGCAGCAGCGGGTGGGCCTGGCCAGGGCCCTCACCGTGGATCCTGAGATCCTCTTCTTCGACGAGCCCTTCTCCGCTCTCGATCCTTTGATTCGCCGGGATATGCAGGATGAACTGATCCGGCTTCAGGAGACCTTGCAGCGAACCATCGTCTTCATCACACACGACTTCGCCGAGGCGATCAAACTCGGCGACCGCATTGCGATCATGAAGGACGGCTCCTTTGATCAAATCGGGAGTGCGGCCGACCTGATCACTCAACCCGCCACCGATTATGTCCGCGAGTTCACCAAGGACATCCCCAAGACCAAGGTGTTGACGGCGGCTTCGGTGCTTTCGGCCGGGGACGGATCGGCGGCGACCCATCGGGTGCATCTGGAGGACACCATCGAGACCGTGCTCCCTGCCCTCCTCAACGACATGGCTCCGATTGGCGTCGACGACGCCGACGGAACCTCGGTGGGGGTGGTGGATCGGGCCGCGGTTGCTCACGTGCTGGAGGCCGATTCGTGACCGACACCCTCCAGGCCCCGACCACGGTCCAGGTGCTGACCGATCAGCCAAGCCGAATACGGAGCCGGCCCCTTTTTGCCTGGATGGGTCTGTTGGGAGGAGTCATAGCCCTGCAAGTTGCATTCAGCCGGGCCGAGGGCTTTCCGGCCATTTGGGACACCGCCCTGTCGGGACCGATCGATCGTTTCGAAGCCTGGGCCCGAACCAATCGACGCACTCACCCACTCTTTACCAACTTCTTTCAACCCATCACCGGGGCAGTCGATTGGGCTCTGACCGCGGTCGAGAACTTCCTTCTGTGGCTTCCCTGGTTCGTGTTGCCGATCCTGGTGTTCGTAGTGGTCGCCCGCAACGGAAAGTGGAAGACCGGACTGGTGGCAGCGGCGGCGATGACCTATCCCGGCCTAGTTGGGTTGTGGGAAGTCACCATCGAGACCCTGGCCCTGATGACGATCGCGGTGCTGATCTCGGTGGGGATCGGGGTGCCGCTCGGTGTCTGGGCTGCTGTGAAACCCCGGGTGGAATCGGCATTGAGGCCGATCCTCGACGCCATGCAGACCGTGCCCGCTCCCGTCTATTTCATCCCGATGCTGCTCTTCTTCGGAATCGGGCGAGTCCCGGCCGCGATCGCCACGGTGATCTATGCCCTCCCCCCGGCCGTGCGGTTGACCACTCTCGGCATCAACCGGGTCCCGAAGCCGGCGGTGGAGGCGTCGGAGATGTTCGGATCGACCAAACGGCAGACGCTCTTCAAGGTGCAATTGCCGATGGCCATGCCCACCATCATGACGGGCGTCAACCAGACGATCATGATGGCTTTGGGAATCGTGGTTCTGGCCACGCTGCTCGGGGCCGGTGGGCTGGGTCAAGAGGTGATGGATGGTCTCAGTAAACGCCGGACCGGGCGGGGGCTGGCGGCCGGTCTAGCGATCGTGGCGGTGGCCATGGTGCTCGATCGGATGGGCCGCTCGGTGGCCGAGAACGATCGGACCAAGCAGGTCGGCAAACGCTGGATCCTGGGAGCGGTTGGCGGTCTGGCCGGCCTGGTCGTGCTGGGAAGGGTTCTTGGAGCCGTTGAGTT
>CAZRID010000510.1:0-1945 GCA_964600055.1 uncultured Acidimicrobiaceae bacterium | reverse complement strand
TCGGGCTTGAAACTCGCCTTGAGGGCGATCAAGGCCTCGAAGGCCCCGACGGTACGAGCTGCCGCGATGAGACCCTCGAGCACCTGGTACGGGTTGGCGCGGAGCAGGGCGCGGTCCTTGAACGTCCCCGGCTCGCCTTCGGCGGCGTTGCAGACCGCGTAGTGGTGTTGCCCTCCGCCGGTGAGGATGGACCGCCATTTGAGCCCGGTGGGAAAGCCGGCTCCGCCCCTGCCCCGTAAGCCGGCCCGGGTCAACTCGTCGATGATCTCTTCCGGGCCTTCGCTCTCGACCCGGCGGAGGGCGGCGCCTCCTCCGGCTTGCACGTAGTCGGCGAGCGAGGCGAAGGGCGGGTCGGCGAGGAGACGCGTCGGTGGAGGTGGCTTCACTGGACTACCGGTGTCGGTTCATTCGCACCGACGTGCAACCTGAGCCGGCAGCCGGCTGCAATCGGGTCGTGAGGCTCGAGATCATCGACAACCACTCCCTCGAGCTGGTCGGCCATGCCCTGTGCAAGTCCGAGGTGAAGGGCGCATATGGTGGCGGGGTCAGCCGTCGCGGTGTCGGCGAATGGGCAATTGCCGAGGACGAATTCCGTCGTGTGGCCACTGGACACCAGCGCCGGGTCGAACCCGCTTCTCGTCATCGCCTGACCGAGCCCGGCGATCGGGTCCCCGCCGTGAGTGTCGAGTTCGATTTGGTGCCCGGCCCGTCGCCCGACCTCGATCGCGCTGTCCCCGGTCCGGAGCATCTCGACCAGCAGCAGGCTGAGCCGCTGGTATGGCCCTACGCCACCCCACCTCTCGTGAGTTGAAGCGTTGAGCTCGAATAGAAGCCGGGGACGTCCCCGTCCGCGTGCCGGGGCGGTGGCCTGGACCACAAGCCCGGCATCGATCAGTTTGGCCAGATGCTGCCGGATCGCGTTGTGATTCAACCCCAGGTGAGCCGTGAGCTCTCCCACATCGACCGGACCGTCCGAGTCGGCCAGGTAGCGGAAGATACGATGACGTGTTGGGTCGCCAAGCGCTCTGGCCTGCCTTTGGGTCGAAAGGTCGTTGCTCGTCATCGCGGTCTCACCATTCGAGGAACGGAGGTCTTACTTCTAGCATATGCTAGAGAAATATGGTGTTCGAGATCCATCGCATCTATAGAAGGACCCGGCCCTTCGGGTTATCGGGCTCTCGTCGACCGTCTGTGGCCTCGTGGAGTGAAGAAGTCCGACGCCAGGCTCGACGAGTGGCTCAAGGTTGTTGCTCCGAGCACCGAGCTTCGCCGTTGGTACGGGCACGATGTGGAGCGATTCGAGGAGTTCGCCCACCGTTATCACTCAGAGCTCGAGCAGCCACCCGCCTCCGAGGCGGTCGAGCATCTCATCGAACTGGCCCGGTCCGAGCCGGTCGTCCTGCTCACCGCAACCCGTGACGTCCCGCACTCCGGCGCCCAGGTCTTGTTGGACCATCTCATCTCGTCGAGAGGCTCTTGACCACTGCGACGACGTCGTCGACCTGGGGCAGATAGGCGTCTTCGAGAGCTGCCGCAAAGGGCACGTGTACCTGGGGAGGTGTCACCCTCTTGATCGGGGTGTCGAGGTCCCAGAACAGCTCGTCGGCGACCCGGGCAGAGATCTCACTGGCGATGCTGGCGAATGGAGAGTCCTCCTGGACGATGACCAGTCGGGATGTCTTCGCCACCGACCCGAACACTGTCTCCCAGTCGAGGGGGACCAGGGTCTGAAGATCGATGACCTCGGCGGAGATGCCTTCGGCTTCGAGCCGTTTTGCTGCTTCCATGGAGGTGTGGACCATGGCGGACCAGGCGACGATGCTGACGTCGGTTCCCTCCCTGGCCAGCCTGGCGCTGCCTAGTGGCACCTCGTAGTCGGCCTCGGGGACTGGCTCCTTGATCGAGCGGTACAGCTTCTTGTGCTCCAGGTAGATGACCGGGTTGG
>CAZRID010000509.1:0-1946 GCA_964600055.1 uncultured Acidimicrobiaceae bacterium | reverse complement strand
TCGCCGATCTCGAGGACGGACACGTCGAACGTGCCACCGCCGAGGTCGAAGACGAGGATGGTGTGGTCGGCCTGTTTGTCGAGCCCGTAGGCCAGGGCGGCCGCCGTTGGCTCGTTGATGATTCGCAGCACGTTGAGACCGGCGATCTGACCGGCCTCGTTGGTCGCCTGACGCTGGGCGTCGTTGAAGTAGGCGGGGACGGTGATCACCGCGTCGGTGACCTTGTCACCGAGAAATGCCTCGGCGTCTCGCTTGAGCTTCATCAGGATGCGCGCCGAGATCTCCTGCGCAGTGAGCTTCTTGTCGTCGATCTCGATCGACCAGTCGGTGCCAATGTGACGCTTGATGGAGCGGACCGTCTGGTCGGGGTTGGTGATGGCCTGACGCTTGGCTACCTCGCCAACCAGCACCTCACCGTCCTTGAACGAGACGACCGATGGGGTGGTTCGACCCCCCTCGGCGTTGGGGACAATCGTCGGGTCGCCCCCCTCGAGCACTGCGATGACGCTGTTGGTAGTGCCCAGGTCGATGCCTACTGCACGTGCCATATGTAATGATCCTCCGGGTCAGGTATGAGTCTGTCTGGATACTACAACTTGAGTCGGGTATTGTCATATTCCCGATCTGTACGTAGAACGTAAAACGTAGAACGTAAAACGCATTGGGCGTCAGCCCAATGACTTGATGTACTCCACCAAATCGTTGATGTCGGCCTCGGTCAGTGTCTCCGAGTATGTGGTGGGCATCACCGGGTCGAATCCTGCGACCACCTGGGCGGCGGGGTCTATGACCGAGTTGAAGAGATATGGATCATCGGCGATCACCGACTCGCCTGAGTCCAGAGGGCGACTCGCCCCGGCCAGGCCCTTCCAGGTTGGGCCGGTCCCGCTGGTGCCGTCGATGGCGTGACAGGCCAGGCAACCGGTCGAAGCGGCGAGCGCCTCGCCCCGGGCTGCCGACTCGGCGTTGAAAGCCACGGTGGGGGCCGACCCGGTGGGCGATGTTCCGATCGAATCACCGGCGAAAAGCCAGAGCCCCAATCCGAAGACAACGGTCAACCCGAGGGCAAGCGCCCCTTCAGCCCAACTTCTCATAGACGGTGAACCGTAGACAACAAGGCGGTTAATCCTATGGTTTGAGAGCGATGAGCAAGCTCACAAGACGCCAGTTCATCGGCACCGCGATCGGCTTCACCATCGTCTCACCTGCCCTGGAGCCGGCCGCCGCCGGTCTCAGCATCCATCCCAGATCGGAGTGGGCGACCGACCGGCCGCCAAAAGGCCCTCTCGCAGCCGAGGAGGTGAGGTTCCTGCTGGTTCATCACTCGGCCTCCCGCTCTAACCATGAGCCCGGCGACGCACCCGCCATCCTGCGCAGCTTCTACGATTTTCACTCCAGCCCGGAGAAGGGCTGGAATGACATTGCCTACAACTTCCTGATCGACTCCGGCGGCGGGGTCTGGGAGGGTCGTGCCGGCAGCCTCGATGGGCCGGTGGCCGGCGATGCGACCGGCGGGAACCAGGGATTCTCCCAATTGGTGTGCCTGATCGGTAACTACGACGAGACCCAGCCGACCCCGGCCTCCCTCGGCTCCCTGGTTGCCTTGCTCGCCTTGTTGACCGACCGGTACAGCATCGACACCAGTCCCGGCGCCGAGGTCACCTTCACCAGCAAGGGGTCCAACCTCTGGCCCCGCGGAGAGGTGGTGACGTCCCCCACCATTGCCGGACATCGCGCTATGAGCCGGACCACCTGCCCCGGGTCCAACCTCAACGCCTATGTCGTGGGTGACCTGATGGCGGATGTGACCGGCGCCCGGTCGGCTGCGGTCACAACCGAGACTTCCGACTCCGTGGTCGTGGCCCAGGAGTCCTCCACCCTGGCTCAGACCGCGGTCACCTCCGACCTTTCGCCGCCAGCCACGTCGACAACCAGCACAACGATCC
>CAZRID010000508.1:0-1947 GCA_964600055.1 uncultured Acidimicrobiaceae bacterium | reverse complement strand
CTGATTGAAGAGCTCTGGATCTTCCTCTTCGAACCGGTCAACCAGATCCTGGATCGGCATGTTTGAAGCCAGCGGAGAGAAGCTGCGAGCGCCATTCCTCGGCGATATGGATAATGTCCGGCAAAGGCTCGCTGGCGTCGCGCATCCGCACCAGCTGGGCGAACTGATCATCGGACGGGATGACGTCGGTCGTCACGGTGATGTTCGGATACTCAGCTGTGAAGCTGGCGAAGTTGTCTGGCGGGATGTAGTACTCCCGGGCGAACCAGGCGGTCAACTCGATCGGCTCACCGGTGTTTCCGGTCGCTCCGGTGGTCCCGGTCGCTCCGGTGGTTCCGGTGGTAGTCGTGATAGTCGTATCTGCGCCACCCGCACACGCGGCAATCAAAAGCCAGATGACGGTCACCCAAGTGGTAATTCTTCACGACCGTCGTCGGTTGCTCGACCGTGATGCTGGTGAAGCTCTTGACGCTTACGTTGCGAGAGACCCTTTGGTCGAAACTGGCATCGACCCTAACTCATACCCGCCAGGACATCGTTCCGGTGGTAGTGCAGGTGTGGTGCCGTCAGGACATCGTTCCGTTATCGGAGTTCGCGGGCGAGGCGGAAGTCGCTGTGGTGGATGATCTCGCCGTCGAGGGTGACGATGATGACTTTGTTGGCTCGGACTTTGATGATGGCGGTGACGTACTGGTGGGTCTGGTCTTCATCGACGATCACGTGTTTGCCGAATAGCTCGACACGACGGTTCGATCGGATGAACCGGACCACTTCGATGCGGCCTTGAGCGGGGAGCCGGGTGGGGGCGGTGTAGCCGGTGGCGAGGGGTTGGCGGGTTCGTCCGTTCCACATCTGGTTGGGGGTGGCGCCGCTGTGGATGCTGTAGCGGTGATGCTGGTTGTGGAAGGCGATGAACTCGTGGTTCTCGGCTGGTAGGTGGTCGAGGCTGGTGAAGGTCTCGGTGCGGAAGAACGACTTGTCCCAGGTGTCGTTGAAATGTTCGACGACGCCGTTACGCCATGGTTCGCGTAGGGGGATGAATCGGGGAGTGATGCCGAGATCGAGACAGGTGGCCACGACCGGTCCGAAATGTTTCCACGCCGGTGGGATCCCTCCTCGGAAGTTGGAGTGGTTGTCGAACTGGGCGACCTTGGGCAGCCCGGTGTCCGACCAGATGCCGGTCAGGGCTGCGGCGATGAGGCGGGGACGGGGCGCTTCGAGGATGCTGCTTGCTGCCTCGTGGGAGCCGACATCGATCAGGTTGAGGGCGTGGAATCCGATGCCGCCGATCAGATGGCGGGGGCCGACCATGTCGATCTGGTGGGCGGTGCCGGCCTCCACGTTGACGGGTGCCGGGTAGGGCACACCTTTGGAGACATAGCCGCCTTGGCGGCGACGGGGCCGGCTCAGCCCTGCCTGGGCGAGGACTCGTTCGATGGTGCGGGCCGGTGGGATCGGGTCGATTCCCAACCGGCGTAGCTCCCACTGGACTGCCAGAGACCCGTACTGGGCTCGAAGGTTGACGACCAGCCGTTCCCGGGCGGCGACGATCTGGGTTCTCAGCTCGTCGGGTGTACGACCCGGCGAGTGGTGCGGGGCCTGGGACCGGCCTGTCGCCCAGGTGTCTTCGTAGCCCTCCTCGGCGTGGCGGGCGACCCACTTGCGCACCCACCGCGACGTACGACCCAACGCTACAGCGATCTCCCCAGGGCTCTCTCCGGCCAGACGCCGCCGGACCGCCTCTGTACGCATCTCTTCTTCTGACACCATGTGCTCCTCGTTCGATCTGACGAACAAGCAGCAGAACCGGAACGATGTCCTGGCGGAAATCGGACTCGACCACCGGAACGATGTCCTGTCGTTCACGGCGGAACGATGTCCTGGCGGCTCTCAGGTAATCTGCTACAAACGATTGCAGGCACGGCGAGGAGTCATCGGGACTTCGAC
>CAZRID010000507.1:0-1952 GCA_964600055.1 uncultured Acidimicrobiaceae bacterium | reverse complement strand
TGGCGAGGCATCCCATGACCGCAATCACAGAGCCCATCCGAAGCGAAGTCCAGATACACAAGCCGTACTCACGGCTGCGTCTGGCTTCGGGGATCATCGGCAGGTCCTGGCTCTGGTTCCTGGCCGCCTGCCTCCTGGTCACCCTCATCCCGCTCGCCTTCGGCTGGCAGCCCTACGTGATCATCACCGGCTCGATGGAGCCGGGGATCAGCGCCGGCGATGTGGTGCTCGTCTCACCCAATCCCGACCTCGACCAGGCGTTGGGGCGGGTAATCAGCTTCGAAGACCCGGCACGGCCCGATCACATGCTCACTCATCGGGTGGTCTCGATCAACGAGGACGGGACCCTTACCACCAAGGGTGACGCCAACCCGACAGTCGACAGTGTCCCCGTCCCGGCCGATTCGGTCACAGGCTTGGGACGTCTCCTTGTCCAATTCGTCGGGCTCCCCGTTGTCTGGGTCCGCGCCGGGAACTGGGTTCCACTTCTTCTCCATCTCGCACTGCTCATCGGTGCCATCTCCGCCACCGTGCTCGACTACGAGCCGGACGACCGGCCCCGACGAGCCTGGCAGAGCCGAATTCGCCAGCATCAGCCTGCTGACCCGAAGCGGCTTCGGGTTCGGCCCGCCCCGTCGATCACGCTGCTCTTCATACTTGGCCTTGTCGCGACTCTCGGCATCCCGACCAGGGGGGTGCCCACCAGCGCCGCCGCCTTCACTGCGTCCAGCCCGAACACGGCCGACACATGGACGATTCCGAACTGGGCCTACACCAGCGAGGTCAATGCGCTCGGCCCATATCTCTATTGGAAGCTCGACGAGACCGGGTCCGCCGGCACGGCCGCCGACTCATCGGGCAACGGGCGAACCGGCGCCTACAACCCCAATGGTGGATCCTCCAACTTCACCAGGCTCAATGACGGGGCCCTGGTCACCGACAGCCCGGACCGGGCCGTCCAGCTCGGGGCCAACGCCTGCATCAACACCACGTCGAGCACCGCGATCAATGCGCCCCAAGTGTTCACCGTCATTGCCTGGTTCCGGGCACCGTCGTAATACGACAACGGCGGAAAACTGATCGGTTTCGAGCGTCCCCAGACCGGTGTCGCCGTCCCCACCGCCGGCGCATACGACCGCCATCTGTACATGGACGGCCAGGGACGAATCAGATTCGGTGTCTACAACGGCAACCATGTCGCCCTCAGCTCGGGTGCAGGCCTGAACGACAACCAGTGGCACATGGCGGTGGGCACCCAGAGCGCAGCCGGTATGCGGCTCTACATCGACGGGGTGCAGGTCGGCTCGAACAACAACACCGTCGCCGAGACCCAGACCGGCTGGTGGCGTGCCGGATGCGGCAACCTCTCCGGTTGGGGTGGCCAATGGGGTGGCAATAACAACCCGGGAACCACCGACAGCACGACCCAGAACCGCACCTTTGCCGCCTCGCTCGACGAGCTCACCGTGTTCTCGGGAACGGCACTCACCACCCAGCAGGTCGCCTGGCTCTACTGGGTGCGCTGAACCGAGCGTTTTCGCGCGCCGATCTCGACCTATAGGTCGAGATCGGCGCGCGAGAACGCTGGTTGAAGGGGGTTAGCCCTGCTGGATCACCCTGGTGCCGACCAAATTCGGGTAGGCAGCCTCGGTGATCACACCACCCAGCGGGCCCGCCAGGTAGTTGAGCATCGCCTGCTCGTAGGTCACCCCGAGCGTTGTGAAGGGGAGACCGCCGAAGTTGTACCCGTCCTGGCCCCGGGCCAGGAAGTCGATGGTGGCGACGTTGAACGTGGTCGTCGCCGGAACCTGAAATCCGCCGGCGGAGGCGTCATACACCACCGTGGCGCCAACCGTGATCTTCCGCACCCGATCCACGTTCGGAGTCCCGCTTGAGCTCCACTCGTAGGTCATGCCCGCCACATGTGCGAAACGGCCATCGACGAACTCCAC
>CAZRID010000506.1:0-1952 GCA_964600055.1 uncultured Acidimicrobiaceae bacterium | reverse complement strand
ACGAACCTCGTTGCGCCACTACCAAACGAGAGGAACTCTGGATCAGCCACCGATGGCTCTCTTCAGAAACGCCGCCATCTCCCCTCGGGTGACGTAGTCATTAGGGCAGTACCGGTTGTTGGTTGGGGGATTGCAGCCCAGTGTGACGCCAGCCACTCTGAGCTTGTCGATTGCGTTCTCGAAGATATGACCGTTGTCGTCGACGAAGTAGTTGCCCGCACCGGCGTCGTTGTACCCGAACGCACGCACTAGGAAAGCCGCCATCTCCCCTCGAGTCACAAACCGATCCGGGCAGAACCTGTCGTTCTGTGGGGGATTGCACCCTTCGGTGACACCGGCCGTGCGCAATCGGTTGATTGCGTTCTCGAAGACGTTGCCCTCGTCGTCGACGAAGAAGTCTTGGGCGATGGCCGAGTATCCCTGCGCGCGGACGAGGAACGCTGCCATCTGGCCTCGGGTGACCGAGTCGTCGGGACAGAACATGGTGTTCGCAGGCGGGTTGCAGCCTTCCGTGATCCCCTCCAGTGCGAGCCATTCAATGGCGGCGGCGAACACATGGTCGTCCGGCACGTCGTCGAACTGCTTGCCGCCTACCGGCGCCCAATCGAATCCCGTCGGCGCCACCGCTATCTCCCCGGTCTCGGCTCCGGTGGCGGGATTACGAAGGCTGATCGTGGTCGCCGCAGGGCTCAGCATGGTGGCCAAACCCACCGTGGACCCATCGGGAGACCAAGCTATCGGACCGTCGGGGCCCCCATGCCATGCACCCTCCGCTTCGGCGATGACATGGTCCCCTGAGCCATTGGCATTGATCACCGCCGCCTCGACTGCCCCAGGGGTGGCGGAGACGTATGCGATCTGAGTGCCGTTTGGCGAGAAGTCCGCTTCGACGACGAACCAGGTGAAGAGGGCTGGGCCATTGTCGGCGATCGGGGTCACGATACCGGTGTCCACGTCCACTGCCTCGAAGTAGTACTCGGGAAAGGCGCCCGGCACGCTCCGTGCCACCAAGACACGGTCGTCGACAGGAGACCAGTCGAACACCTGATTGCCGGCGGCGTACACGACGTGGTCGTTCTGTAGTGCTGGGCTCGCATTGGTGACGAAGTTTGCTAACCGAACGGTGTTGGTCGAATAGGCGATCCGGCTGCCTTCGGCCGAGAAGGCGGCGCCCGTCACTCCGGAGGCGACCAGTGTCGTGTCGGCACCAGTCTCCATATCGATCACGATGAGTGCGCCGGCACCGGTCACCGCCAGCGCCCAGGCACCGTCGGCGGTGACGTCGGGAAGCGTTGCCGCCTCGGGCGAGATCAGTTGCTCTCCAGTCCCGTCCTCGGCAACCGTGTGCAAGCCGTCGGCGTCGGTATACACGACCGGTCCGTTGTCCCCTGGCGAGCTAGCGGCGGCACCCAGGGGCACCAGCAGCGTCAACAAGAGCACGACAGAACCGAGCTTGGTTATCCGAGTCATCGAGATCCTTTGGTCGTGTACGAGGGAAAGCGTTCCTCCACCGCGACTAGTAACTCTACCCAATCACGTTGATACGCGATGAGCAGCCCGGTTCGCGCCACCGGACATCGGTGGTGAGACACGAGATCGGTGGGTCGACGTCTTGGGGCATCAGCATTCCGTCGAGCAGGGACTGTTCCCGGTCTCGATAGCCGACGATCCAGACATCGGAGCTGGAGACACTGGCGCCCCCGGCGGCGTCGACCCACGCTCGGGGCCCCAGCCGATGGCAACGGTCACAGGCATGTCTCCTGCCTCACTGAGCCGCGATGTGGTCTCGTCGTAGAGATTCGAGGTGCCCGTCGAGATGGGCAACGCTGGCGCCGCCTCGGACGTCACGAACCCCGGCCAGGGCTCCGGGCACGATCGCACAGCAACCCCCGACCAGGAACGGGAGCTCTCCTCGGGAGAGTGTCTCGGACACGGCCCTTCTGACCTCGGAC
>CAZRID010000505.1:0-1953 GCA_964600055.1 uncultured Acidimicrobiaceae bacterium | reverse complement strand
ACGGCCTTTATCCAAACCCAACGAGTCGACGGCATCCGCCACCTTGGCGATGGCAATTCGCTCATTGCCTTCCTCGCTGGCAACGGTGAACGTGGTCAGCAGACGGCTCGAGTCTTCGAATGTGAGGGCCGAGTCCTGAGCCGACGAAGTGCGCTTCACGACGACCAGCGTGATGTCGTCTTCCTGCTCGGCTCCATCGCCGGTGAACTTCTCGAGATCTGTGACCAGGGCCGCCACCACGTCGCCGTCCGAAGGCTTTCTGGCAACTTGGCCCATCAGCCTTGAAAAGCCGTACATCTCACGTTCGGGGCTGTGGGCCTCGGTGATCCCGTCGCTGGTCAGGACCATCACGTCACCTGCGGCCATCTCGTAGCGCTTCTCGTCGTAATCCATATCCGGCATGAGACCAAGGGGCATCCCGGTAGCCCGCAGCTCAATCACACCGTCCCCGCTACGCACATATGGGAGGTTGTGCCCGGCGTTGGCAAAGACCACCTCTCCCGCCTCGGTGTCGATGATGGCGTAGAGGCAGGTGACGAACATCGCCGGTGGGATCTCAGGGACAAGTGTGTCGTTCACTTCGGCGAGGACCTCGGAGGGAGAGTTGTGACGTTGCGCCGCCGACCGAAGCATGGATCGACAGGTGGCCATCACCAGAGCGGCGGGCACGCCCTTGTCGGTCACATCGCCGATGACCACCCCGAGCCGCCCGTCTTCGAGGTCTATGAAGTCGTAAAAGTCACCACCCACGGCCCGGGCCGGGCGATAGAACGCATCGACATGCCAGCCATTTATGGAGGGCAAATGTTTGGGTAGCAGAGTCTGCTGGATCAGGGCGGCAACCTGCATCTCCTGTTGGATCTGCTCCCTCTCCTTGGCCTCCACTTGCTGCTCGCGCACCAGTTGAGCGACCTTCATCGCCGGTGCCACCTGGGAGGCAAGACTCCCAAGAAGACGACGGTCGTCCGTCGAATACGGTTGGTCGGAGAGACGGGGGCCCAGATAGAGCGCACCGAGCAGCTCGCCCTGGCCGATCAGAGGCACAATCAACTCGACCCCCGCGGACCGAATGGCGTCGAGTGTCTCCGACTCGAGCTCGAGATCCTGCAACTCGAGGGGACCACCCGACGACACCAACAGCGTCTCCAGCGGGTCACCGATCGGGATGGGAATCGCCTCGATCATGCCCGTCTTCGACTCTGCCACCTCCGGAGTGGCTGGAGCGGACGGTGTCTCCCTGCGTCGCTTCATCAGCTGAGCCATGGTTCCATTTCTATCACTCCACCGTCCCGAAATCGTTACGAACCCAGATCCCGGCCGATACCGGTTGCATCGTCTCCGAGACCACGCTCACCCAACCATCGATGACACGGTCCGGATCGACCTGGTCGCGAAGAGAGTCGGAGAAATGGTCGATCACCCGCTGCGCGTCATAACGGGAACGGTTGAACCGTCGATCAACCCAAACCTGCACCCGCTTGCGCACCGGGTTGAAAAGACCCGCCACCGTCAGGGTCGACGCCGCAATCGCCAGGTCGCTTTCTGTCGGAAGCAAGGAGCTCGCCGCCGTGACCACACCGAAGAAGACAGCCGCCAGCAATGCGACCACAACGGCATAGGAAAGGGTACGGGAAACGACCCGGTTGATGTCGTAGAGGCCATGACGGGTGATGGCCACCCCGATGGCGGCGGCCGTCCCATTGCCCCAGAGCGCGAATACGACCACCACAGGATCGAAGCTGTCAACGCCCGTGACGAACTCCTCGAAGAGGCCGCCGGCGAAGAACATGAGAGGAAACATCGCAACGGCAAAGAGGAACCAGCGGAATTGCAGACGCTCAACCCCGGCCGACCTCAGGTAGCGACGAACGGCATCGACAACTCCTAGCAGGGCGATAAGGGCTAGGAGATTGCCCAACCATTCGGCGGCCGAATCGAGTAGCAGCCGGGTGC
>CAZRID010000504.1:0-1972 GCA_964600055.1 uncultured Acidimicrobiaceae bacterium | reverse complement strand
AGCCCGGGCCACCAGCATCAGAGACTGCGACCCGCGTGGTGACACCCCCACCTCGACTGCAGGATGAGCCCGGGTCGCGGCGCCAAGGTCGACGCAGTAGCCGATGATGTCTCGGTCGATATCCACCGCTTCGACGCCAGCCTGCATCGCCAGCACCAACTCCGAATCGACGACGGCCCGGACCGGGGCTCCTTCGGCCCGCCGGGCGATGCGACGACTGAGGACATCGGTCTCGGCCTCCCGGTCCGGGTACCCGACGGCAAGGCGCACCATGAATCGGTCGAGCTGAGCCTCTGGCAGCGGATAAGTACCTTCGTACTCGACCGGGTTGGATGTGGCCATGACGTGGAAAGGTGGCTCCAGTGGGTAGCTCGTGCCTTCCACGGTCACCTGCCTTTCGGCCATCGCCTCCAATAGCGCAGACTGGGTCTTGGGGGCGGTGCGGTTGATTTCATCGGCGAGGAAGAGCCCGGTGAAGATCGGTCCGGGGTGGAAGACAAACTTCGATTCGGCAGGGTCGTACATGTAGGAACCGGTGATATCGGCTGGTAGCAGATCGGGTGTGCACTGGAGACGCCCAAACTTCAACCCGAGAGCGGTGGCAAGGCTTCGGGCGGCAAGGGTCTTGCCCAACCCCGGGACATCCTCGAAGAGCACATGCCCTCCGGCCAGGATCGTCGAGAGGGCGATCCTCAGAGTCCGGTTCATTCCCACGACAACGGTGGCGACCTCGGCCAGCACTTCCTCGCTGAGACGCGCAACCTCGGCGACCGAAAGAGGAGCGATGGTCATCCTTCGAGACCTCCATGGGGTGGGGGCATGGCTTCTTGACGGCGAGGACCGCCTAGACGCCTGGCGTCGCCCAGGCGCTCGACCGCAGCCACACAACGGGTTATATCGCGGCGTCGGATCGGAGCCGAGTTACCTGCGATCAGGACCGCGTACTCCCATGACCCGAGGAGGCGTTCGGCAGCGGCACCATGGACGGGATTCTCCACATCGATCTGGAGATCTCGCAACCGCCCGATAGCGAGAACCTGAACTCGGCGCACTATCGCTTCGTTGGAGTGATGCTTACGCCGGCTCATTGCCATCGACAGCCGGGAGACATCGTGACGGAAGCCGAACCGACGGCTCGCCAGAACAGGGGGAAACGCTCTGGTCGGATCGATCTGGAGGTATGTGAGCGGGACCACGGCTGCGGCCAGCGTCGCGAGCATGAGGCTTTGCAGCAGACTCACTCCGACCGCCCAGGTCACCAAACCAACTCCGCAGGCCGCAGCCATCGCCGCTCCGAGCTGTCGCCCAACACGATTCGAAGTCATCGACCGGGGCCACCAGCGCTCGAGACCGAATCCCAACTCTCCTCTAGGCGGCTCAGGCTGCGAACCGCTGCGGCGACGTCATCGCTGGTAGATCGACGGCGGGAGAATCGGGCCTGATGGTAGAGACGTAGGAGGGTGACGGTCGCATCAGGATCGGCCGCGGTCAGTTCCAAGACGGCAACTGTGAACTCGGTCGGGGTTTGCGATGGCGCCCGCCTCACCCCTGAGTCGGCCGCGGCGTGCTCCAGCGCCAGCCATGCCGCGATGATGGCGTCGCTGGGATCGGTCCCCTCATCAAGAAGCTTCTGGGCGGTAGCCAACCCTCGCCGCAGCGCAGAGATCTCGGGCTCATCGAGCGTTGTCGATCCGGGTAGGTGCTGGACCCGTCCTGGGGATCCGGCCCTGCTTCGCGCGAACCTCATGATCAGCCATCCGATCAGGACACCTGCCGAGATCAACACCAGCACCACCGCTACCACCCGAAGCCAGCTGAGGTCTGGAGGAGAGGACGGTGGCTGAACCAGCTGGGTCTCCATCTCGGGAAAATTGCCGACCTCGACGGAGGGCATCTCCAGCGGCTCGACCGAACCCCTCCCGAATACGAAATTTCGATCCTCCAGCTCCCACGGTCCGGCCACCGCCGCCCC
>CAZRID010000503.1:0-1979 GCA_964600055.1 uncultured Acidimicrobiaceae bacterium | reverse complement strand
AGTCGGTGCCGGTGTTGGGTAGTTTCAGGATGCGGGCCAGGAAGGCAGCCATCTCTCCACGGGGCAAAGTCCGCTCTCCGCAGTAGCGATTGGTCCCACAGCCAACTGTGATTCCGGCCTCGAACAGCCGATTTGCAGCGCCCTCGTAGAACCTGCCGGTGTCGTCGGTGAAATGGTCACCCGTCGGGGCCGGAAGACTCATCGCCCTGGAGATGAACACCGCCATCTCACCCCGGGTCACCGCATCGTCGGGGCAGTAGTTGGTGTTGGAGGGCGGGTTGCAGCCCACCGTGATCTCCTCCTGCGCCAACCAATTGATGGCGTTCTCGAAGATGTTGCCGGCGATGTCGAGAAACGGGCCCTTGTACCGAACCCTGATCACATAGGGGGATACCCGGGTTGCGGCACCGTCACGCCGATATGCGTTGGCACCGAGGAACAGTCGAAGCTGGTCTCCCCAAAGGTCCTTGGTGACATTGGCGCCACCACTTCGCCCCGTGAAGCGGACCACCGCCCCCGGGGGCCCGGTGGTCATCTGGACCAGGCTCACCGAATCCCACGCAAACGCAGACTCGACTTTCGCCGACGGCACCACCACGGTCCAGCGTGCCAGTGGGTTGATCGAAGGATCTGCGGACCAGGGGTCCTCCACCGAACGCAGCCAGGGCAGGGCCGCCCCACCCCAGACGAACTCGACGTTCTCGCTGGCCCCGCCGTTGGAGGAGGAGTAGAAAGCTTTGGCGATGTCAAAGGCATAGTTGGACTGGGGATGGGTCAGGATGACCCCTGCTGTGTCGTTCACGGCCTTGACCCAGGAGGCGCCTGAGCTGCCTCCCTCCTTGGCCCACCCGGCGTAGGCCTGGTCTGCAGTCGTGCTGCGCAGATGACATCCACAGCTCGATAGCTTGCCCGAGCCGTTCGAGCCACCTCGTTCCGCGGCGGTGGCGACTGCATAGCTGCGACCGATGATCGCCTGGGCCTGGAGCGCCTCTTGAGGCCATGAGGAGGGGACCTCGGCCAACCCGTAGAGATACGTCTCCAGGTCGAGGGTGACAACAGCGTGGAAACCTGCCGACGACGGGGCAAAGCGGATCGCGCCGCGGGCGTACTCCTTGCCACTGACGCCGAAGCGGACCCCGGTGCTGTCGGCCTTGGTCAACGCCGCATCACAGGATCCCCACCCCAGGTTCCCTTTCCCTTCGTCCGGGGTGACTTTCCGGAATCGACACTGGGTGGTGTCTGCTCCGTTCACCTCGAATCTCCATAGTTCACCGGGATCGACGGTCACATCGGCGAAGTCCACCGGATCACGAACACCCGCCGGAGGACAGGTGCCAGCCGGCTGGCAGATCGTGACCGGGCCACCCACAGCCGAGACGTTCACGGATGTGGTGTTGGAGACCAGACCCACCCAGAGACCGTTGGGCTGGGTTGACCAATGCCCGGTTGGCATCGACACCACCGAGGTGTCCTTGTAATAGTGCTTGAGGATCTGTGTCTCGTTGCGACCATCTTCGGCCTGTCCCAGGGCGCCGAACTGGGAAAGGCCCACTCCGTGGCCCCAACCCCCGCCGTCGAACTCCCACTCCTCCTCTGCGGCCAGGGCCGGCTGAGCAACGGGGAACAAGGCGAGCAGAGTCGCGAAAATCACAGCTATCCGGAGGAGCTTCACTGAGGGCTCCATCGGCGGCTGGGCACGCCCTCTGAAGAAATGTCAACCACCCACCAGGCGGTAGACGGCGTTGTCGAAGAGGGAAACCGCCAGGATCTCCCCGTTGGAGTCGTAGCCGAACGAGACCAGCCCCGGCTCCCGGAGCGCGCCAGAGAGGTCCCTTGTTTCGACGGCGCGGCCATTGAGCAGCCTGAAGGCCCTAACGGTCCCGGAGCCGAAGTCCGAGTAGATGTAGTACTGGCTCAACGAGCGGACGGTTGGGCCCCGGTAGACCACCCCGCCGGTGACGGTCGACCCGACCGAGCGC
>CAZRID010000502.1:0-1988 GCA_964600055.1 uncultured Acidimicrobiaceae bacterium | reverse complement strand
GGACGACGTCGAGTTGGTGTTCACCCCCGACTCACTGGATGAGGTCGCGGCCCAGGCGATCAAACGGCGGACGGGCGCCCGCGGTCTCCGCGCGATCCTCGAAGAGGTCTTGCTCAACACCATGTACGACCTCCCATCCCGCACCGACATCGAACGCGTTCTGATCGACCGCGACGTCGTGGCGGACAAGGTCAACCCGACCCTTGTCCCGGCCCGCGAGGTCGACAGGCCCACCGAGAAGTCTGCCTAGCCGACTCGGGGGCCTGCCTTCCGGGGCCAAGTTCGCGAAAAGCCGAACTACATCATTGTGGTGCTTGCCGCGGCAATCGGCTTCTCGGTAGTTACTGTTGCCCTTCGGCCACCAAATGGTGGCCAACCAAAGGGAAATATGGGAGGCATAGATCCCCGACCTGTAATCGGTCACCTGGGTCGCGGGTTAGCCAGTGGTGAGACCGGCCTGTCCCATTGCTACGAAGGGATAGGAACATATGAAGGGGCTCAAGATGACAGGCGGCGTTGCGGGCATTGCCGCCCTCTTGAGGCGGCGCAGGGAACTCGAATCCGGGAACCATCGGAAGGGGGGCCTCGAGCAGGCACTCGCGGTTATCACCGGCACCGCGCTGGTGATGTCTCTCATGGTCGTCGTCGCTTCGCCGGCGCTGGCGCATCACCCGATACTCGATGTCTCGGCCACATGTGACGATGAGGGCAACAAGGTCGTGACGTGGACGGTTTCCAATGGGATCTGGGAAGGTAGGACCATGACGGTCAGCCAGGTCCAATACACCGACGGCACAGGCGGTTGGTCGACAATCGTGGCCGGTCTGAGTCTGGCGCCCAATGGATCGGCGCAAGAGTCGATCACCTACGGGTTGTCGGACACCGGCACCAAGACGCTCTCGGTCACCGCCGGCTGGTCGGACGGAGGCCCTCAGGGCGTGTCGACATCGTTGTCGATCAAGCTCAAGGACTTGGAATGCAAGGACTCGACGACCACCACGACGAAGCCGGATCAGACCACGACGACGGAAGCGACGACCACGACAGAAGCGCCGACGACCACGACGACGACGGATGCGCCGACGACCACGGAAGCGACGACCACGACCACCATCGTGGGCTTTGCGCCGACCACGGGGGAGGCGCCGGGGACGCCCTCGACAGTGGACGATTCCGTCCTTGGCACGGTGATCACAAACACGACGGTTAACCCCGATGAGGTCGAGGCCCTGGAGGTGCTCCCCTTCACCGGGTCGGATAGCGTCGCCCTGATCATGCTCGCGGCAAGCGCCATCGCACTGGGTGCCATCCTGGTGTTGAGTGCCCGGAGGGAAGAGCACTAAAGCACGCTCTATCATCACGAAACAACGGCGAAGGGGGTCTCGAGAGATTTTTCTCGAGACCCCCTTTTCAGCCCCACCATCCCAATTCTGTGGACCATCTCCTGGGTCTATCGACCCGTTGACACCAATGGCTCCCCAATGCAGTATGTCCCCGCTGGACCACTCGCAGTGGTCAGCGTTTCGGGTAGGGGAATTTGGGAGGCTACGAAACCAGACCTGTAAAAGCGGTCACCTGGGTCTGGTGGAGCTAGTGGTGAGACCGGCCTGTCCCACGGCAACGAAGGGATAGGGAACTTATGGGTAGGGAGACGACTGAGGTCGTCTGGGGCAAGGGAACTCAAACGCGCCATTGGCGCGTTGTCTGCGTTGGGGGTGGGGCATGAAAGCTGCCCATATTGTCCAGCGGCGAGGGTTCGAACGATTCCTGGCGATTCTCTCCGCGTTCGCAGTATTCACGTCTCTGATGGTGATGTTTGCGCCGGCGGCGCTGGCGCATCATCCATTGATCACAGCCAGCCAGGTCTGTGCAGATGGTGGGGTGAGGATCTCATACGAGTCGGTCAGTTGGAAGACCGACGGCACCTCTGGATCGGGACACAACGACATCCGCATCGAGGTGCGGGTCAACAACAGTGGCAACTGGAT
>CAZRID010000501.1:0-1988 GCA_964600055.1 uncultured Acidimicrobiaceae bacterium | reverse complement strand
CACTGGCCTTTCAGACATGTGGTATGTGCGATTCGGGGCCCGAGTCAGCGATCAAGGCTGAATCAACCGAGGGCACGGACCGTGGGACCCGAGTCGACGAGGTCCTTACCCGGTTTGGCCCTCCAACGAACGACTTTTTTGTGTTGCGCTCACGTGGCTCGAAACGGTCTTGGTTCGCTCTCATTGCCGCTGCGGCGGAGCCAAAGCAATCCGGCCTGTCTAAAGGGGCTCTTCACCTCAGCCGATGACTCCAACCATGCAGGGAAAGAGTCGCCGGCTGTCGTTGCTCCTCATCGTCACCATGTCTGTACTTGCCTTGAGCCCCGCTGCGAACGCCGAATCCGTGGCCGAGGGCGAATTCCTGGCCAAGATCAATGCAACCCGGGCGGCAGATGGCCTCGGGTCGCTCCAAGTCGATGACGGCCTTCGCTCGTACGCTCGAAGCCACACCGAGGCCATGGTGGACGCGGGTGGGATATATCACTCCCGCGAGGCGGATCTGAGAGCCACCGGTGGCACCGGCTGGGACAGGATCGGGGAGAACATCGGACGGGGTCAGACCCCTACCTCACTCCACGAGGCGTTCATGGCCTCGCCCGGTCACAAGAAGAACATTGTCGGTGACTTCAACTACGTCGGGATCGGGACCGAAAGCAGTGGCGGCTATCTGTATGTGACGGTGGTCTTCATGAAGAAGGAAGTCGCCTCGGCGACGACCGATCCGACGCCGACCGAGACCACCGTCACCGAGGTCTCGGACACTGGAGGCACGTTCACCGACGACGACGGCAACGTCCACGAAGCTGGGATCGAGGCGATAGCGGCCGAAGGCATCACTGTTGGCTGCAACCCCCCCGCCAACTCTCTGTATTGCCCTGATGACTCGTTGACTCGCGGGGAGATGGCAGCCTTCATCGCTCGTGCGCTCGATCTGCCGGCTGCTGGCGTAGACCACTTCAACGACGACAACTCGTCGGTGTTCGAGGGTGCGATCAATCGGATGGCCGAGGCCGGCATCACAGAAGGCTGCAATCCGCCCGACAACACAAGCTTCTGTCCCACGCGCACCGTGACCCGAGGTGAGATGGCGGCGTTCATGGCGCGGGCCTTCACGCTTCCCGTCTCCACTGCGAACTGGTTCAGCGACGACAATGGCCACACCTTCGAGGGTGCGATCAACCGGCTCGCTGAGGCGGGGATCACAGTCGGCTGCAACCCGCCTTCGAGCTCGGATTTCTGCCCGGACGACACGATCAAGCGTGACCAGATGGCGACCTTCCTGACCCGGGCGGGTGGCCTGAGTCACTGAAGCACCGGCGCCCACCTGGGTCCCGGTTTTGTCGATCACGGAAGAGAACACGGTCCGTATCGGCGGCGTCCTAAACACACTGCCGAATCTCGTGTGATCGGACATGGGCCGGCACACCACGGAGGCCAGGTACGCTGCGCGCATGCCCGTTCGGAGGCGTCTGACCGCCACCCTCTTTGGTGGCGCCGCCCTCGGCACCACCGGTTACATCGCCGCGGCCACTGTCTCCCCGCTCGCTGTTGTGGAGATCACCGGCAATGCCACCTTGGCCGGGCTTCCGGGGGCGGTGGCCATCCTGGGAACCGCGGTCGGTACGTCGCTTCTCACCCTCCGCGTTGGTGAGCGAGGTCGTCGGCCCGGTCTGATCGCCGGGTATGGCCTGGGTGCGCTCGGGGCGTTGACGGCTGTGATCGCGATGATCAACGGATGGCTGGGATTGCTCCTCGCCGGGGTGGCGATACTGGGGATCGGCCATGCCTCCAACCATCTCGCTCGGTACACCGGAGCCGAGATGTACCCGGCCGATCGACGGGCGTCCGCTCTGAGTCTGATCGTGTGGGCGGGAACCGTTGGCTCGGTGCTGGGCCCGAGCCTTCTCCAACCGGGTGGACGGCTTGCCACCGAAAGGGGATACTCGGAGTTGGCCGGCGGTTATCTCCTGGCCGTGATATTCATGGCG